>CAZAZB010000621.1:0-2167 GCA_964489485.1 uncultured Pseudomonadales bacterium
AGCCTGGTTCGCTATATGCCCATATTTGTCCGTAGAGTTGTTGAATTATACGCAGGGTGGTGGCTAATCCAATGCCGCTGCCTTCGAATTCGGATGTGTGATGTAGACGCTGAAAGGCAATAAATAGTTTGCTTTTGTATCGCATATCAAACCCGACGCCATTATCACGAATGTAATATACCGCCCCGTCATCATTCTGTTCCATGCCGAATTCAATATGTGCGTCTGGGGTTTTCTTGCTGTATTTCCATGCATTGCTTATCAGGTTGTCAAATGCGATCTGTAAGAGTTTGGGGTTTCCGTGGGCAGTGATGTTTTTCTGGATATCCACTGAAACCTGCCGGTCAGGTTCATATTCCTTCATTGCCTGGACAGATTTTTCGGCTATGTCTGACAGGTTGATGGTTTCTGTTTCGATATTTGATCGGGCAATTCGGGACAAGCTCAACAGGTCGTCAATTATATTTCCCATTTTTCCTGCGGCCGCGCAAGTGCGGGTTAAATAACTTTTTGCTGCTTCGTCCAGTACATCGCCGTAGTCCTCATGAAGTATCTGGCTAAATCCATTGATGCTGCGTAATGGTGCTCTCAGGTCGTGGGAAACAGAATAACAAAATGCCTCCAGCTCTTCGGTGAGTTCCAGTTGCCGGTTGTATGCTGCTGTTAATTCATTGGCTTGTGTTCTCAGTTCTTCTGTTTTTAGCAAAACCTCATTTTCAATAATGCCCTTCTGCTTTGATAGCAGCTGGTTGATTTTCATGTGCGAGTGAATGATTTGCCAAACAAATAATGTTAAAAGCAACCCCAGGAGAAAAACAATGACTGGAAGTGTGAGGTTGAGGAAAAGTAAATTCTTTGTGCGTGATATCTCAATCAATACTTTTTGGTCGGCCAGGTTGACCTCCCTTGTTGATTTGAATGTTTTGGTAAAGAGTCCACTCGGGGAGTTGGTTCCTTCTTTCAGAACAGTATTCCCATCTATGAAGATCGTGACAAAATCGGATTTTTGCTCAGGGGTTATGCCGTGTATCTTTATTTTGTACAACAAGAGACCAAAAATATCCTGAAAGTCTTTGTTGCTCGTGTGGCCATAATCTCCACTATATAATGCCCTGGTTGCATACAGGCTGTTGTTTTTATCTGTATCCGTTGTGTAGATCAGTGAGTTGGAGTGATCGAGTGTTGCTTGTACCGCATTTCTTATAACGGGGTATGTCAGAATGTCTCGCCCAAACCATTGGGAGTTTTTGACATTGTAGGGTTCAATATATTTTATGGGGAATAATGTGTCAGATGAGAATGAATCGTTAAACGAGTTTTCCGGGAAAGGTTTAATGCTGAATCCGGAATAACCTTCATTCTTGAAGTTCAGTTCATAGCGGCTTTTGTCTTCTAATTTAACCTTTTCCGCGAACAGGATTTCCTCGATGAATGGATTTTGCGTGATGTGTGATTGGGCAAAAAACCTGAATTCATCTTTGTCGGGTTCATCAGCCAGGTAAAAACGGGAGCTCAGTTCTTTGTTGATGCGATCTAGCGTGGAGAAGATGAACTCCACCTTGTTAAATGCATTGTTTGCCGAGGATAAGAAATGCAGCTTTTCTTCCTTGATCTCGTAGCTGAATGTTGCGAAAAACAGCAATATGCTTGCGGATATGCCTAGCGCAATGATTAATTTATCATTATGGGTGTTTATCACAATCTAGAATTACCAGGCAGTTGAGGCTCTTCGTTTGGTGTTAAAATCCAGGCTGATGTTGGCTTTGTTTAATAAACTTTTGTTAATAAAGAGATTCCATTCTTTGTTGACGACAATGGGGATACTGTTTATGGGAGTTCCCGCTAAAACTTCCAGGGCAACTTTTGCTGCCCAGCGGCCCTGTTCTTCTGCATTTTTTGTGAGTGCAATCATGGAGTAAGGCATCATCCATTTATAATTTGTGACGGTTAGTTTTGTGCTTTGTTCTTCGGCCGTTTTTATGGCCAGTTTCGGGTCCCAGTCTTTGATACCCGCATAATTATTTATAATAATAAAATCAGCCGATTGCGATGATTTGTAAGCTGAAACCCACTGCTCCATGGTTTGTACAAAAATTCCCGTTAGAATTACGTCCTTCTTTCGATAGGTTTTTTGATAATGATCGAAGTCTTTGTGCTCGGTGACAAC
>CAZAZB010000622.1:0-2153 GCA_964489485.1 uncultured Pseudomonadales bacterium
AATTGCTGGACAAGCCAGAGTTGGGCGACAAGAAGTTTCTGTTAAGTGAACAGGCGTTGCTTCAAGCAGTACAAAGACCGGAAAATAAGTCGCCAGGTTTTGAGTTCTGGCAAGGCATTGCGCTGGCAAATGCACCGGAGCTCGCCTTTGCCCAGCGTCAGCTTTCCGCTTCCGAACGAAACTTGCTTGCAGCGCAAAGAAGTATCACCAGGCCGACAGTTTCATTGGTAGGCGATTACAGAGTACGAGTTGCCAAAGGAGGAGCAGGCGTAGAGCAGCTGGACTTCACTATTCCCGGGACCGGAGAAAAAATTGGCGGCACAACAGATGAAATCGAATGGAATGTACAACTCGCCGCGGATATAGATTTATATGCAGGTGGTGGCAATCTGGCGACTATCCAGACGGCGCTAGCAGATGTGAGTGAAGCCAGACTCCTGCTCGATGAGACACAGCTTAGTATTCGCGCACAATTGCTGAGCCAGTACTACATCATGCTGGCAGCCCTGCAAAATATTGAATACTCACGGCTCGCCTCTGATGCAGGTGCCAAAAACCTTGACCTGGTTATAGAGTCCTATGCCAGCGGTGTCGTCACTATCATTGATCTATTAGATGCCCAGCTGGCGGCACTTCGAGCGGCGCTAGATGCTGCCAATGCGGAATACGATTTCCTGATCGAATATTTCCGCCTGCAACGAATTGCCGGTAAGTTCGACCTACTAATGGACCCGGGAGACCGAGACCAAATGCGCCAGGACCTTTCTGCCAGGCTGGTTCAATGAATCTGGCCACCAGAGTGAATATTCCTAGTGGAAGCCTTCCCCAAGATTGAATATACTGCGCGTCCAATCCGCCCATAGCTCAGCTGGATAGAGTTCAGCCGGCCGGGAGCGGACTTCGAATCTTGGTTCGGGGTAAGTAAAATACTAGTCAGAAATGAAAGTCTATCCGCCCATAGCTCAGCTGGATAGAGCACCAGGCTTCGAACCTGGGTGTCGGGAGTTCGAATCTCTCTGGGCGGGCCACATAAAACAACCCGCCTCGTGCGGGTTTTTTTAAAAAAGGGGGCAGTGTAAAATTTACAAAGTGCTTACAATGATCCTGGCTGATGTCGCAACGAAATATTAAGTGAATGGTTCTGGCCGATAACCACCAATTGCCCTGAATTTGGTCTAAGTGATGCAATACTGGCGATAGAGCTGGTGGCAGACCTAAATCAAGATTATGGAACTCTCTTCTACTGTGCCCTAAAGAAACATTTGGTATCTCTGTGCACCTTCTCTAATTTCAGCTGTTGCGGTCATTCCCAGGCGAAGTGCAAGACCGATTGAAGCGGAGTTTTCTGGTTCTATGAAGGCCTCGATTTCCTTGATACCCTCGCCTCTACGCCAGTCTATCGCAGCCTGTGCTGCTTCCGTCATGATGCCTTTGCCCCAAAACTCAGGGTTCATGTGGTACGCAATCTCAGAACAGAATGTGAGTGAATTGAAGCCAATGTGCCCAACAAACTCTTTTTCCAATTCGCCAAAAATCACGGCCCAACGGAACCCCCAACCATCACTAGCTGCCTTCAGCCAGAATCCTATTAAGCGGTCACTGTCATCGGGTGTTGACGCTGGCATGTTAATTTCATTTCGATTTTCATCCTCTGCAATGCCAGAGAATTCTTGTACGGCTTTGTGTTGCCACATTCTGAACATCCCTCGGGAATGGCTCATGGATAATGGTTCGAGTCGGAGTCTGTTCGTTGTCAGCGTGGGGAATATCAGAGTGTGCTCTGTCATACGTCAAAGCTTACCATTTCTTTTAGCTTGGTCTACATCACGTCGTGGCCGCTGCCGCGCTGATGGCGGAACGCATTGATGTTCCGGGTATTTTCTCGCGAGCGCACACAGCAGACTTAAGTCATAAATGATAACGTCCCGTTTTTGTGCTGAGATAGTGAGTTGATGAGTTTAGGAAAAGCAGAGTTCAAAAAGTATGCGGAAAACCGATTGCAGACGCCAATTGATGGGTTTGAATGTATCAAGCTTCCACACCTAACCCGATATGTCCCAACCATTGCAGGGATGGAAGGATTTATCGTATTTACCAATCTCCCAAAAGGTGAGGAGCTAAATCTCATTAGGCAAGAGATCAGCTTCTTCCAG
>CAZAZB010000623.1:0-2149 GCA_964489485.1 uncultured Pseudomonadales bacterium
CCTGGCTCGCTTTTAGCCTTACGAAGTCATACCCATGATTCCGTGGCTCTTGTGCGGAGATCGCTCTCAAGGAAGTGCCATTCTACTCCGACCCCAATATTACCTACTTCCCTGAAAATACAGGCTCTCTTTTCTCAACAAATGCTTTCGCAGCTTCCCGGTGATCCTGAGTCTGACCACAGTGAACATGGTGAGTGGCTTCCAGGTCCAAACAATCATCGACTTCACCAGCAAGTGCCCTGTTCAGGTTTTCCTTCATATAGCGATAGGCAACTGTCGGGCCTTTCGCAAGACGATTGGCAATTTCCATGGTCTTGTCCATCAAGTCTTCAGGTTCACATACCCAATTGGTCAGCCCTAGCCGCAGTGCTTCTTCTGCACTCACGCGTTCAGAGAGGTAGTAGAGTTCTCTCGCCTTGGCCGTACCGACCAGTTGGGTCATAAAGTAGGTTCCGCCATAGTCACCGGAAAATCCCACCCGCGCAAATGCCGTTGTCATAATGGCATTACTTGCCATGACACGTAGATCACACGCCAGGGCATAGGACAAGCCAGCACCGGCTGCTGCACCAGGTAATGCCGCAATCGTTGGTTTGGGCATTTTGAAGAGTTTTCCCGATGTTGCTCGCTGATGGACACGCTGGGCATGAATCGCACCATCAATCGTACGATCCCCGACTGTGCCATCGCCCGCACTGGCCATGCCTTTCACATCACCCCCGGCACAAAACCCTTTGCCTGCGCCGGTGAGAACGATGCATTTAACCGCTGGGTCCAGCTCAAAATCAGCGAGACATTTTTGTAATGCTGCGTTCATTTCACCAGACATGGCATTTCTTGCCTCAGGCCGATTAAGTGTAATGACAGCGACGCCATTTTCGATCGTTGCCAACAAATCTTCCGTTCCCGTATCTACTTTACTCACGACTATCTCCTTCGTTGATTCATCATTTTGATCTGAGTCTATCACAGCAAATATGACCTACTCGCCTATAGATGACAGATTGATCCAGTTCCCGTAGATTGCATGAAAGACATGACAATATTCCAGGTGAGATATTGATGAAAAAATTATTAATCGCAAACCGCGGTGAAATTGCAATCCGCATTGCACGCGCTGCGGCGGAGTTGGGTATCCCCACGGTTTCAATCTTCCCGGAGGATGACGCCAGATCACTCCATGTGATCAAGGCAGATGAATCTATCATGCTCGCCGGGGCTGGTGCCCAGGCCTACCTCGATCAGACTGCCGTTATTCAGGCAGCCAAACAGTCTGGCGCCGACGCAATTCACCCGGGATATGGCTTTCTTAGCGAGAACAATGACTTCGCTGATCTTTGCGCAGAAAAAGGTATTACATTTGTGGGTCCAACACCTTCGCAACTGAAACAATTCGGGGATAAGGGTAGCGCCAGAGAGCTTGCCTCTGCCTGTGGCATTCCGCTCGTACCAGGCACCAACAACGATACCAGCCTTGAAGATGCCATTGCCTTTTTTGAACAGCTGGATAATCAAACCCTGCTGATCAAGGCAATTTCTGGTGGTGGTGGACGCGGTATGCGTGCGGTTGAATCGCGGGAAGACCTGGAAAAGCTTTATGACAGATGCCGTTCGGAAGCCCAAATGGCATTTGGTCATGACGCTGTCTATGTCGAAGCACTCATTCCGAAAGTCAGACACATCGAAGTCCAGATCATTGGCGATGGCAGAGGAAATGTTTGCCATCTATGGGAACGGGAATGTTCGGCTCAAAGACAAAACCAGAAAGTTGTAGAAATTGCGCCGAGCCCAAACCTGCCAGATGCCATACGTCAAAAATTGTTAGATGCCGCGATGACCATGGCAAAGAAAGCATCCTATCTGAGTCTGGGCACTTTCGAGTTTTTGGTCGAAATGGACGACCCGAAAAATTTCTACTTTATCGAAGCCAATCCAAGGCTACAGGTTGAACACACCATCACAGAGGCAATTACCGGTGTCGATCTGGTACAGACCCAATTGTGCATCGCCATGGGTCAAAGCTTAAAAGACCTGGGGCTGGAAAATTGCTTGCCTCCAAGAGGGTTCGCCATCCAATGCCGGATCAATATGGAAACCATTTCAAAAAAAGGTAAGTTCAAACCAAGCGGCGGCGAAATAAAAGTATACG
>CAZAZB010000624.1:0-2143 GCA_964489485.1 uncultured Pseudomonadales bacterium
CTGGTGATGTGATCTTACTTGGGCGCCGCAGCACTATTGTTAGTAGGCAGAACTGGTTGGTGGGCAGAACCTGCCTGGTCGTGAATGCGGTAATTAATTAGGCGCTTCAAACTGACGAGAAGAGAAACAACAGATGGCACACGAAGAACAGGAATCGCTGGCAAAATGGTTGGATCAGGAAACACCGGAAATTGTTCTTGAACCAGAGCTGCCCATAATTGACCCCCATCATCATCTTTGGGACATTCGAAAATTCGATCAAGAACCCTATGCCAGCTTCCAGGAGAAGGTCTACCTGTGCGAACAGACGGCAAACGATCTTGAAGCTGGCGGGCACAATATTACACAAACAGTCTTCGCCGAATGCGGCGCTTTTTATCGGGCAAATGGTCCCGAGGAAAAAATCCGTCGGTGAAACAGAATTTGTGCAGGGCGTTGTCGCCATGAGTCAGTCCGGTAAGATCGAGGGACAGTGTACCTAAGTAGATTCTCTGAGATGGATTTGCAATTAACTATACTGTCCCTCGAATCCCCGTCATTCGATTAGCGTCCTGAGATGACTAGTATTCCCACAGATAAGCGAGTGGAACAGCGACAATACCTTGTTCTAGTTCTCGCGCCACATTACCGCCATAGAGGATAACACCTCCCTGATAATGTTTACCCGCCTGGGATTTTAAGCGGCGTAAGCCATTACCATCCTTCTTACTGATGGTAGATGCCCTTTTAACTTCTATGCCCCAGACTTTTTTACCGCGAGTCAACACAATATCAACCTCCAGCTGATCCTTATCACGGTAGTGCCAGAGTCGTAAGTCCGAGTCTGTCCATCCTGCCTGCGTGGCGATTTGTTGCAACACAAATGATTCCAGCAGGTGTCCAATTGCCGCTCGGTTGGTAAGCCAGTCGTCGCGTTCCAGCCTCGCAAGGGTCGCGGCCAAACCACTGTCAACAAGATGAATCTTGGGTGTTTTGATCAATCGTTTCCCAGCATTGGAATGCCACGCGGGTAATTGTCGCACCAGGAATAGTCGTTCCAGGATAGCGAGGTGGTTAGACAAGGTTTGATGCTGAACTTTTAACCTTCGTGCCAAGTCGCGAATATTGAGCAGGCAGGCATTCTGATGGGCAATGACTTCCAGCAACCGGCCAAGATCTTGCGGGTTTCGTGTGCCCGCAATATCACTCACATCTCTCTCTAAAATACTGATGAGATAGTTCCGATGCCATTGTCTTGCGCGGGCATCTTGCTTGCGCAAGACAGCCTCTGGATATCCACCGCGCAAAACCCGGGGGATAATTGCCAATGGCTCATGCTGACCGAAAGTGCGCAACACAAGGTCGTTGTTGAGTAGCTGCTGTAAAAATTGCCCCGGCTTTCGATTAATCTCCGCCGCAGACAAGGGCTGCAAAGGGATGATTTCCATGCGCCCAGCCAGTGATTCGGTCACCTGGGGTAATAATAGTAGATTGGCAGACCCGGTTAACAAAAACCGCCCTGGCCTGCGGTCGGTATCAACCGCCTTTTTGATTGCCTGCATCAATCCAGGTGCGCGTTGTACTTCATCCAGAGTCACAGGATTAGGCAGCCCGGCAACAAAACTATCGGGATCTTCCACAGCCGCCTGACAAATAGCAGCTTCATCCAGCGTGATGTAGGCACGTTGTGGCGCACTGATTTTTGCCAGCGTCGATTTGCCACACTGGCGAGGTCCTAAAATACAGACCACAGGTGTGTCTTCAAGCGCATCATCGAGCGCCTGTTGCATGGGGCGAGGAAATAGTCCGTCCATGCGGGTTATTATATTGCGTCTAATCGGGTAGTTCAATAGCGTCTATGCGGGCAGTTAGATGTCGGCTATGTGGGTAGCGCGAGAGAATCGTCGCAATTGACGTAATCTATTTCAGCGATAAGTTTTGGTTGAGCCCTTTGTCGACTACCTGTATTCCCCGTCACCCTTTCTTTTATGCTGGACTGGAACGGGTAAGATCTTATCAAGCAATATAGAAATGCCTGATCATCCAGATTTAGGGGCACAAATTGCATGAACCCTGTCGAACATATCGACTTTCCAAGATCTAAAAAATAAAATTCTGGACAGGCAAGATTCAGGATATCACTGATCAAATCGTGAGACATTGC
>CAZAZB010000625.1:0-2142 GCA_964489485.1 uncultured Pseudomonadales bacterium
TATGAGGGCGCCTTTGCCCTCTTGCCCCTGCCGAGCGAAGAACAGGCCAAGGGCTACCCAGTGTTTTCATCACGCTGGGCGGAGGTCTGTGACTGGTTATCAGGCCGATTGGTGGTTATTCACAATGCGGAATTTGACTGGTCCTTGATTATCGACCATGTGGAAAGGTATCAGGTGGAACCGCCGTCAACAGCCGGCGTGTTTTGTTCCCAGCGAGCAGCCCAGCCTTGGGCAAGGGCAATGGGGCTCAAATGCTCGCAACGCGGTCCATCCCTCGATACCCTGACCCACGCACTGGAAGTCAAAGACTTGCGCCGTGAGAACAGTGACATCCATGGAGCCATGATTGATGCACGGCAAACGGCGACCGTCGTTGAGGCTCTACGGCGTTTCTAATCGGGCTCCTCGGACGATGCGTACTACTTGCACACTTTGACAACCCAGCGGAGTTTCGTATGAGCACTCGCTTCAATATCTTACTGTCAGACGAACTGAACCGCGAACTCGACCGTGCCGTTATCAAAACCGAAAGCAGCAAGAGCGAGGTGCTTCGAAAGGCACTTCAGTTGTACCTCACCGCACTGGATGGCAGCCGCTCTGGCTTGAAGGTTGGACTCATCGCCCCCGAGACCCAGGAAATGAAAACAGAGATTATCGGGTTTTGAGAAAATCGTATTGACGAGCGCATGAGCAAATAACCCAAGGTTACTGAAAAATGATAATCTTGGATAACCTTGTTATAACTCGTGAGCAATCAAGCGTAAGCCACACGTGCAGTGGCTCAGCTCAGGCGTATCCGCCCTCCGCAATCCGGCTTATCTCCTCAAGGACAGACTCGGCCATGCCTCGCTTGACCAGGTCTTCTGCGGTCAGGTCACCAAAGCTGGCCAAGGGTTCCGAGCGATACCACGCATATGCCCGCATTGAAGCGCCACACCAGGGCAGCACCCGATTAAGTAACAGGACGACTTCACGCAGCCGCTGCTGTGAGGCCATTGAGCGGGCGCGGCTTTGTTTTGACACGGCATCGAGAGAGAGAGAGACCAGAGAATGCAGCTACTTCTTTCACTGTGATACGAAACTCATCAGCCATGGCTCGAGGGCTGATAAATCCGAAATCATCGATCAAGTCTGCAGTTAATGTGCTCACAACATCACTCCACTGCCATCCCTTGCGAACATAATATGGGGCATATTCGTAATATGGATAGCTGACTTCAATGTCGATTTTTCGCTTCTAGACCTATCCATGATCACCGGTTACCCACACCCAATGACGGGAGTTGCTCGCCATACAGGAAATCCACACTAAAAACAGCACTACTCCATAGAACGTGATCTGAGAATACAGAATCAAGCCCAGGGAGACTAAAGCAAATCAATTACTTCTTTCAACTTGTTAACGGTTAAAGGCAAGCCCTGATTGTAAAAAATAGCCAGTAGCTCCTCGGCTGTATGCCTTGGTTTCCTTAACCTTTCCCTTTGTTGCCTAACTGCGCTGCAGAAAGCTGGAGGATTGAGGTCAAAGAGATGACTGAGAAAAATGTCAGGAGATTGGGCCTCAATATCGTATTGTGCTAATTCTTTTTCAGGAAAATCTTTGAGGTTGTTTGTCACAATGACATCTGCCTGGCACTTTATCGCTGATGCGAGAACATGCCTGTCGTTTGGATCTGGTAACTTCAGCGAGTCAATCATCCACTCATAACCTTCCACCAGACAATCAGGAATGGACTTGTTCATCAATTCAACCGTTCTATCCAGATCAGCTACCTCAAGATCGGTACGATTTGCCAGCAGATTTCGCACCCATTCATCGTGGATTTCTGCAGTCCAACGGGCCCGAAACTGCTCCGTCATTGCAACGCTCAATAGAAGGTCACGTAGGGGAGCGGGATAAAGCACGCAGGCATCAAAGATCGCCGTAAAATTTGCCATACGGCTAATAGCCCATCTTCAATTCCTGCGCCTGCGCAGACAGCTCATCCAATGCTTTGCGTCTTTCATTCATGCCACTTTCCTTGTATGCAACCAAATCCCGAAAATAAACCCGACGGTGACTGCCTACTTTGTGAAAATCCAATCCGCCTTTTTCCAGAAGCTTAACGAAATACGGACGCGACACATTTAAGAAATCAGCCG
>CAZAZB010000626.1:0-2124 GCA_964489485.1 uncultured Pseudomonadales bacterium
GAAAAATTGTGGGAATTAGTATAATTAATTAAGGAGAAAAATTATGGATTTAGGTGCTTAAATTTGTTAATATACGCCCCTTTTTCGCCGGCCATATCAAACAGATGAACCTGAAAGCTATTCTCGATAACCGCATTTCATCAGCCATGGCTGAAGCTGGCATTTCCAGTGCACCAGCCGTTGTGAAACAAGCACAACGTCCGGAGTTTGGACACTACCAGGCCAACGGTATAATGGGTGCCGCAAAGAAACTCAAAATGAACCCACGAGAGCTCGCCTCGGACGTTATTGACAGGCTAGCAGGTGACGACAACATCGAAGTAGAAATTGCAGGTCCAGGGTTCATTAATATCACTCTGTCTCTTGCGTTTCTTGGCCGCTCTCTGGAAGAGATCAGAATCCAGCAACGACTCGGTGTCCAATCAGATACCCAAAAGAAGATTGTCGTAGACTATTCATCGCCGAACCTTGCGAAAGAAATGCACATTGGCCACCTACGCCCCACCACTATTGGAGATGCAGCGGTTCGCGTCCTTGAGTTTCTTGGTCACAATGTGATCAGGGCGAATCATGTGGGAGATTGGGGCGCACAGTTCGGGAGCCTGCTGGCCTATATGGATCAGCTTTCAGAAGAGGGGCAAATTCTCAGTTCTGAGCTAAAGGATCTAGAGAAATTCTATCAAGCTGCCAGTGCTCTTTTTCGGACTGATGAAAAATTCGCTGCAAAAGCCAGAAGCTATGTTGTACGTCTCCAGGGAGGCGATGAAAAGTGCCTTGCACTCTGGCGTGAGTTTATTGGCGAATCTATCCGCCACTGCCAGGCTGTCTACGAGAAGCTGAATATATCGCTCACCCCGGAAGACATCATGGCGGAAAGTGCCTATAACGACTTTCTACCTGTTGTTATCAGTGAACTGGAACAGCAGGCTTTGCTCGTTGAATCTGATGGGGCCAAGTGTGTCTTCCTTGATGAATTCATCGGCAAAGATGACAAACCGCTCCCGGCCATTATTCAAAAATCTGATGGTGGCTATCCATACATGGCGACCGATGTTGCCGCGGCTAGATATAGAGCGATTGAACTTGGCGTAGACGAGGCGCTGTATTTTGTTGGGCTACCGCAGCAGCTCCACCTCAAACAGGTTTTCGCTGTCGCAACTGCCGCCGGTTATATTCAGGCATCACAGTCATTCAGACATTTACCCTTTGGTTGGGTACTCAAAAATGATGGCACTCCGTTCAAGACCCGAGATGGTGCCGATGTAAAGCTCATCGATGTCCTTGACGAAGCGGTTGATCGCGCATTTCGTCTCGTGAATGAGAAAAACCCTTCACTTCCCGAAGCGACTAAACGTGATATTGCCCGAATCGTCGGCATAGGTGCCATTAAATACGCAGAGCTATCGAAGAACCGTACGACTGATTACATATTTGACTGGGATACGATGCTCTCCTTCGAAGGAAATACTGCGCCCTATCTACAATACGCTTATACGCGGATCCGTAGTATTTTCCGTCGCGCGGACATAGCTCCAGAAAAACTGGAGGGAGAGTTCCAACTCGCACATTCGGCCGATGTCCAGCTAGCCGTTAAGCTGTTACAGTTTGCCGAGACAATTGAAAGTGTCGTCGAGGATTATCAAGCTAATATCCTTTGCAACTATCTATTCGAGTTATCCAGCACATTTATGGGCTTCTACGAAGCCTGTCCTGTTCTAAGTGAACAAGAGCCACTACGAACCAGCAGACTGATGCTCTGTGATCTAACGGCACGGACGCTGCAGCAGGGGTTAAACCTGCTTGGTATCGAGACCGTCGAGCAGATGTGAGATGACCTTCGATATTATTGCCGCAAGATCCCTCAACAATGTCATTGGCAATGACGATGAGATCCCCTGGCGAGCGAAAGGTGAACAGAAATTGTTCAAAGACATTACCATGGACAGTGTTCTCATTATGGGCCGCAAGACTTTCGAATCTATCGGTCGCCCCTTACCCGGAAGGCAAACCATCATCATCAGCAGAAATGCAAATTACCAACAAACTAACTGTGAGACTGCGGCGAACCTGCAGAGTGCTCTCTCGCTTGCTGCGAGTTATCACAAACCTATTTTTGTCGCTGGC
>CAZAZB010000627.1:0-2123 GCA_964489485.1 uncultured Pseudomonadales bacterium
GGGGTCTATCTCAAATCGGAGTGGGTGATCCTTATCTGCCCGTATTCTTTCTGCCATATCTGTGGTGAAATATAGCGACTGTTCTTGTCCGGAGCTCTCTGCGTCAGTACTCTCTGCGTCAGGACTCTCCGCTTCAGGACTCTCCGCTTCAGGATTCTCTGCTTCGATATTCTCTACCTCCAATAGCACCGCCTGGAAAGGTACGTCTTCTACAACAATCCTGCACTTCTCGACAGGTGTCACGAGATAGTATTCATCATCTTCTTTTCGTAACACCGTGGAAAACAAATGAACAAGCCTGCGCCGTGTAATCGGTGTTCCCATGTACATCCAGGTACCATCTTTCTGGATGATCATATCAATATCTTTCACCGTTTCGGGCTGCCAAAGATGGACAGGTGGAAGATCTTTATCTTTCACCTTTTCAAGTGCCGCTAACAGTGAGTAGGGGGCGCTATCATCCATGGGTTAGAATTTGACGATCTCTGGTTTCATATCCGTTAAATCCATGATGCCAATAGAGTTGAAGCCTTCCATCATGCCAGCACATTCACCGGGATTAAACACCAATCGAGATGAATGATGTTCAATGGTCAGTTGATGGGTATGTCCATGAAGGATCAATTCATACTCATGTTGATTGATGCCCTGAAGCTCCAGGGGGTCATGAACAATCACAATCTCACGGTCTGCCCAGCTGAGTATCAAGGGAGGATCTACAAAGTTAAAGTCACATCGAGAAATAGCCTCTTCAAGAGAAGAGCGTTCCTGATCATTGTTGCCGAAAACGCCAGACATGGGCATGTTGAGATGGGCGAATACATCAATTGTTTTCGCCTGGGTGATATCACCCGTATGGATAACCTGCTCAACACCCGCATCATTGAATAGCTCGACAATACGGCGGCAGTTTTTCAGGTTATTGTGTGTATCGCTGACGATTCCAATCCGCATCCGTTGATATAAACCTTAATATTTTAACTTCTCTGCTGCCACAAAAAAGGCCGGAATTAACCGGCCCCTTCCTGTCACTTTACTCTCTATCTTCTATGCGACCTTTTCAAGAATATGAATAGCGCAGGCAGACCCAAGACCAATGACATGGGTCATGCCAATCCGCGCACCTTCTACCTGCCGTTTGTCCGCCTCGCCGCGCAGATGGGTACTCACCTCATAAATATTGGCAATCCCCGTCGCACCCAATGGATGCCCTTTTGACAGGAGACCACCGGATACATTGACAGGCACTCGCCCGCCCAGTGCCGTGGCACCTTCATCTATCATTCGCCCTGCTTCGCCGTCACCGCATAGTCCAAGATTTTCATAGTGAAGAATTTCAGCCGTTGCAAAACAATCGTGCAATTCAACCAGGTTAATATCTTGTGCACCAAGACCAGCCATTTCATACGCCTGTTTCGCTGCAATGCGTGTCACGGCGTTAACATCCGGCATGGTGAGGTCACGATCTGTATAAGGATCGCTGGTTAACACAGATGCCCGAACTTTCACTGCACGACTCATTCCTAGTTCCCTTGCTTTCTTTTCTGACACCAGAACCGCAGCCGCAGAACCATCGACGTTTACCGAACACATCAGTTTGGTATTCGGATAGGAAATCATTTCTGCATTCATCACCGTCTCCAACGGTGTTTCAATCTGGTACATTGCCTTGGGATTCATCGTTGAGTGGTGGTGATTCTTCACAGAGACCTTGGCAAATTGTTCAAAGGTCGTACCGTGGTTTCTGGCATGTTCCATTCCAGCTTCAGCGAATACGGCAGGCATGGTGCCCGAACCCAGCAAACCTTCTTTGGGAATACCGGTGCCGCCGCCACCGCCGCCGAGAAGACCCCGGCCCATCTGTTCAACACCCACGGCTAGCACACAATCAAATACGCCTGCCTTGATTGACATCCATGCCTCACGAAATGCTGTCGCACCTGTTGCACAAGCGTTAGCACAGTTCACGACTCCGATACCTGTCTGGCCAATTTCCTGAAGCAGTCTTTGACCTACCATGGCATTTGCCTGCCCTAGATTACCGCAGTAGAGTGCCTGCATGTCCTGTATAGTCAGTCCCGCATCATCAAGCGCCATTAATGCCGCCTGGGCACCGAGTTGTG
>CAZAZB010000628.1:0-2113 GCA_964489485.1 uncultured Pseudomonadales bacterium
GATTCAAAACTGGAATGGACCAGTTGGTTAATTGACTTCATACCTGCCTGCAAATCATCTTCAGTAAATTCTGGTTGTTCAGAGAAGGTGAAATGATTGGGGTCCAGTGCGTTCATTTTCAAAGAACGTAAACTGACTGCGGAAAATGTGCCGTCTGGGTTAAGGGGGTACGCAGGACCACCATGACAGATCATGCATACGGTCGGGATGAATTTGTTGCCACGGCCATCCATATCCAGCTGAATCGTTCGCTGCTGAATGTCGTCGTCACCTGCTGGGTTGAAGGTGAATATTTTTACAATCTTGTCAGAATTTGGGTCAGTTGCCTCGGCAGGTGAAAATTCGATGGCGTTGGTACCAATATAAAACCTTTGATCCGCTTCCAAAGCGGCATCCAGGCTAAGCGGACCGTATGATGTGGCGTCTCCCCCGCCAAAATCTACAATGTAGTTGTCGACATAAATGGCGATAGACCCATCTACTTTTGTTTTTGAATACATATCCCGACCATAGCCGAGGTCAACTTCGTCGCGGAAGGTGATGTGTGTGTCTGCACCCGAATCGAAGCCGTTTAGTGTTTTCCAGGCTTGTAATGTCGTCCGCTCATCAAGTGGGTCTATTGCCTGGTAGTAAGCACGAGCGTATGTTGCGGCGTTAATCTGGCTGTTTTCCAGAGACACGGCGGCATTTGTACTTCCAGCACCACTGTCATCGTTTTCTGCAATGACATGCTCGTTGAGCAACAAATAGAGATAGTTGTCGACGGATGAAGAAAGTGCAAGCGTTAGACCGCCAGCGACACGCAGAGAAATCTGGTGTCTGGGATTGCCATCGGCAGCTGGATCCATACCACCGGAACTCGTCCAACTGCCAGAAAATGATTGCGTTGTTCCGTCATCAAACGTGGCTGTAAGAGAATAGTTATCTGCCTCACCTGCGGTTGCTGTGGCGACAACGATCACATAATTCCCTGCTGCCAGAGCCGCCTGCTCATTGCTGAATTGAAGAAAATGATCAATGGTGAGCGTTTTATCGATCTCGACGGGTTCTTCCACGATGACAATGTCGCCTCTGTCACCGCCCGTACAGCCGATTAGGGCAACGACCAGGAATGAGGTCAGTAGGGAGCGTTTAATACTGTGCATCAAAATCTTACCAGGTAGCTTGCGCGGATAATGGTGCTCTGATAGTCGATGGTGCCTGTTGCCTCCGAGTCAACCCAGACGGCAGAGACGTCAACCGCAGATTTTCCGCTGACTGCTATGTTTGCACCAACAGTAAAGGTATGCGTATCTGCGTCGAGCTGATATGCAAGCCAATTTCCGCAGAAAGCATTGTTGAAAGCTTCATCTGGCTCGGCAGCTTTTGCAGCTGATATTAGAGGAAAGATATCATCCGCGGGTGTGCCATCGCAGAAAGCGACTTGTGCTGTTGACCAGATTTCGCCCTTACGATAACTGTAAGAAGCATAATATGTCTGACGCTGGTTTGGCGCGTAGTCGAGACTCAGAAAGGCTCGATCGTGTTTGAGATCAAAAACTGTTCCTTCAGAATCTTCTATGTAGTGTGCGAGACCTGCCACCATCGTAAACTGGTCGGAAAGACGTTTTGTCACAAACAGTTGTGTATTTGAGACAGTACTATCCCTTTGTTTAACGCCGTACTTATTGAACTCGATTGATGTATTAAACTGGTAGAAGGGGGCGAGATAACCCAGTGTGTTCTGCCATCGATAAGCAAATTCAAAGCCAACCGTCGATCGCGATAGATCTTCGACCCTATTAACTTGTTGATGCTCAAGTATGGCTTTCAAGGTGACAGCCTTGCTGTCGCCTATTTCAATGTTAGACAATAGGGTGTAGTTGACCAGTGCAAAATTGTCAGCCGCAATATCCCGTTCGAATGCTGCTTGCCCGATATTGTCATTGCGGCCAAAACTGGCTTCCATGTCGCTGAACCATTCAACGTCAACAGAGTTTTCGCCAGCCATTGACAAGTTGCTGCACAAAGCAAGAACAATGATCGACATTGCTATCGCTGTTCCTCTTCTTATTATCTTCATCACTTGTTGGTCATTGAAATTGAGTTCTGCTAGAGGTCGATTCTATCTTCT
>CAZAZB010000629.1:0-2112 GCA_964489485.1 uncultured Pseudomonadales bacterium
CATACATTTGAAATGCACGATTGACAATTAAATCCAATACTTGCGGGTCAATCGGCTTGGGGTAGAAGTCGTATGCACCCATGGAAACGGCACGCAGCGCATGGTCTGTGTCCTGAGTACCGGTAACAACAATAATTTTTGTATTCCGTGACAGCCGCAGAATCTCTTGCATCGTCCGGAACCCTTCAACCACATCATCTGCATGTGGTGGCAAACCAAGATCCTGAATGACCACAGCAGGTTCGTACAGGCGCAATGCTTCGATAGCAGAATCAAAATCACTCGCCAGGGCAACCTGATAGTCGCCTTCGCTGAAATGCCACTTTAGCTGTTTCTGCAGACCCTCGTCATCTTCAACGATGAGAAGTGTCGGCGTACCTTTGTCCATTCTTAATCGCACCTTCGGCCGCTACAGCGGTGCCTTATTGTCGACAGGGGCGGTTATTCAACCGCAAAGATATGGATTATACAAGAGAAAGTGTCAATTAACTCGACGTTTTCACCCTTTTGTACTAGTTTCGTCGGATTTTGAACGGTAGTTCCAGAGGACTCTATTTCTATCGTTTTCTTCGTGCGCTCTCAAAGGTATAGCTAATTTTTACGCTGGCTATCACCTCCTCATAGCTAAAGTTTGTCTGCGACTTGCGCCTCTCATAACTCGCACCCCAGTCTAAACTCAAGGCACGACCAAGCCGGTGTGTCACTCGAAAGTTTGCCCTTGCCTCGTCCTGCTTATCCCCTCGATCGACAAAATCACGGCTCACATAGTCGATGTTCAGGTTGACACTGGTCCTGGAGGTCAAATTACGTGAGACACTTAGTCGAAAGCCGTATCGGTCACTGTCCAGAGGAATGTCTTTCGCATATTTTTCCTGAGTCCAGTATCCGTTAAGGTCGAATGTCGTTCTCCCTATAATCTGACGATAAGTCAAGCTACCCCGCGTTTCGTTAAATGCCGCATTAACACCACTATTTTCATTTGCCTGCCCATCAGACCCACTGTTAGATGTCAGCCGGCTGGATTGATCCACAATACCCTGAAATGCGTTGAAAGAGAGTGTTGAGTCGGCAGACAGGCGCCACGCCAGCGTCAACTCGTAGGTACTATCGTCTGACTTGCCCCGACCTTCCCTGTCGTACCAGTTGTGCCCAAATTTAATATCAAGTTCCAGGTCTCCTGTAGTTTTTAGATAGCCGAGAGTCGCTATGGTTGATGTCGCATCTGGAAATATGCCCTGGTAACTAATATCGCTGTAGGTGGTTTTTAACTCAATGGAATCGTTTGCCGATAACGCCAGGTTGTAACTTATAGTCCCATTATTTCGGGAGCTATCAGTCTGGGTTCTATTGGCCTTGATATCAAGAAATGCATATTCCAGCTGAAGTGTATCCTTCCCGCGTGGCCGGAAAATCAAGGCTGAACCTAACTCAGTCGTCGAAACAACCTGCCGATTAGCTTGAGTTTGACCCTGAAAGGCACGGACGGTCGTTTCTGTTCGGGTATTACTTGCCGTGAAATCGAGCCGCTCTGCAACAGCATGCCACTGTAAGGTACTCGCGCCCCTGGTGACATTCTCATCCGTCCAGAATTCTTGCGTATAGATACGCCGTTCGTAGTCATAATTGGCATCTAGTTGCAGTGTAGCAGTGTTATGGCTGAGCGTAAGGTCTATTCCAGGCTTATGGATTAACTCCTCTATCTCATCCTGCTCTGTACGCAGTGTATTGTTGGTGTATTCGGGTTCATATTTAATCGCGGCGATGACATCCAATGCCTGAACCTGAACTGGAAACAGGTAAATTAACAGGAATAGAGAAAAGCCTGGCCTTCCCGCGAGCACCCTGCTGCTGCCATAGGTAAATGGCAGATTATTCTTGTGTTGTGATACTTCCATATACAAAGTGTACGTGAAATTCCCCATAAACAAAGATGTGGTTTTGTCGAGCGCCGCGAGAGTCGCTACAAGAAAGTGTTGGTTATTCGAGCAGACTACCACATACGAGTAGTTAAAATTTCTTCGATGTCCGTGATCTGTTACATCACTGACAAATAGCTCAAAACAGCGTGTAGATAAATGGTGCTATCACAGATCCTTCCGTAAACAAAACCAA
>CAZAZB010000630.1:0-2107 GCA_964489485.1 uncultured Pseudomonadales bacterium
AGTTCGTATGTTCATGGCCGAGAGAGGGATCGAAATCGAATGCCAGGAAGTCGACTTGATGGGTGCGGAGAATCGCAAGGAAGACTACCTTAAGGTCAACCCTGCAGGGCAACTACCGGCTCTGGAACTCGATAATGGTGATGTGATCTCTGAAATCACTGTGATTTGTGAATATCTAGATGAAAAAGAAGGGTCATCAAATTTGACTGGTGCAACCGCAGAAGCGAGGGCTGAAACGCGGATGTGGGTTCGCAGAATCGATCTCGGCATTCTGGAGAATCTCGCCAATGGATTTCGGTTTGCAGAAGGCGAGGCGCTCTTCAAGGACAGGATGCGGCTCATCCCTCATGCAGCTGATGATCTCAAGACCCTGGCGCAGGAAAAACTTTCCTGGCTCGATGGGTTGATTGACGGAAAACAATTTATTTGTGGTGACAGATTTAGCCTGGCGGATATTGCACTTTTCGTTTTCCTTGAGTTCGGTACCCAGGTAGGTCAGCCATTGAATACGGATAACAAGAACATCATGGCATGGTATGACCGGGTTAAAGAGCGTCCTAGCGCCTCGGTGTGAATCCAGTCAGGGGATCCCTGGTTGAAATGCCGTTATTGAGACTTATAGTTGAATGATAACGAGTGAAGTGACGACAGCTGACCTGGCAAGCAGTGAAGGGACAATTCGTGAACCAGCCATTCGTGAACCAGCAACCTGAGAAAATGAATGTGCCACCTCATGATTTTCAGTAGACTGACGTCAGGTCGCCCTAAGAATAGAGTATTGCATTGTTCGAATGGTTTGTTGTCGACAAATATGATTGTGGGGGTTTTATAAATTGACGCAAAAACTTTCGTTTGGCAATTTTAGTCGCGAGCTAAATGTCCACATGGACAAGCTTAGCTACAACGAAATGATTCCTTCCATTGAGTACGATGTAGATGGAAAAGAAATTCCCCATCACCCGCGTGCACTGGCGATTGAGTCAGGGGATGTTTATCGACTCCTGAAACCCTACTTGACGGTGCGATTTGTCGACCAATTCAAGGCAGTGACACCGCTCGCTGTCTATCTTGTTGTCTTTCAGCTTTTTGTCCTGCAGCAATCTGTTGTCGATGCTTCCATTATTTCCGGCGGTTTGATCGCCGTGATAATGGGTCTCATGCTGTTTATGGAAGGGCTTAAGGTTGGCCTTATGCCATTTGGTGAGTCTCTCGGCATCTCCCTACCTGCAAAGGCGAGTTTGAGCGTTGTTTTGTTGGTTGTATTTCTGTTGGGGATTGGCGTTACATTTGCGGAGCCTGCCATTGGCGCATTGCAAACTGCCGGTTCGCTTGTAGATGTCAACAAAGCACCCTATCTATACACATTACTTACAGACTGGTCCGGTAGTCTGGTGCTTGTCGTTGGCATCGGTGTCGGGCTTGCAGCCGCACTGGGTACCATTCGTTTTATTTACGGTTGGAGTTTGAAGCCATTGATCTATCTCACCCTGGCGCCGGTTTTGATGATCAGCATTTACATGGCGCTCGATGAAGAGCTTTCAAAAGTGTTGGGTCTTGCATTTGATTGCGGTGCCGTCACCACGGGTCCTGTCACAGTGCCTCTGGTTTTATCACTTGGAATTGGAATAGCCAATGCTGCAGGGAAGGGGGGAACGTCTCTTTCTGGATTTGGTATAGTGACCCTTGCATCTCTGTTCCCCATTGTTGCAGTCATGATGCTGACCCTTTACGTCTCTGTTAGCGTGACCCCGGAAGAAATTATCGCCGCGGCAGCGCAGGTAGGGACCGTGGCACAAGTTGTTCCCTGGTACGAGTCAACACCGGGTGTCGAGATTATCGGTGGGATTCGAGCCATCGTACCCCTGGTGATTTTTTTATTATTGGTCATGATCGTGTTGCTGCGTGAAAAACTTCGTCATCCCGCCATTATCTTTTTTGGCATTTTTCTGTGTGTTATTGGAATGATTGTTTTCAATCTGGGGTTGAGTTATGGACTCTCCAAGCTTGGCGGAGCACACGTCGTACGTCGAGTCAACTGTATCAAGTGCGTATGTCTCCATTTGATTGTTAATACATAAAAATGTTACTTGTATGTTGGATGCTTTAG
>CAZAZB010000631.1:0-2098 GCA_964489485.1 uncultured Pseudomonadales bacterium
AGGAAGACGGGCTTGTTCGCCCTTACGGCATGGGCATGCGGGTGCCGATGTTCGTGGTATCGCCATGGAGCAAGGGTGGCTGGGTTAGTTCACAGGTCTTCGACCATTCATCGGTCGGGCAGTTTCTTGAGAAGCAGTTCGGCGTCACCGTGTCTGCGATTTCACCCTGGAACCGAGCAGTTGCCGGCGATCTGACCAGCGCATTTGACTTTGTCTCGCCGAACGATCCCACCGTCCCGGAGCTTCCCGAAACCAGGCGTGCCCTGAACTTTGAAGCCACTCAGATCGCGATGCCGCCTGCTGCACCGCCGGTCACTCCTTCGGTCTTTGTTCAGGAGCGGGGTACGCGGCCATCACGGCCAACGCCGTATGAGCTCCACGTGACCTCGCAAGTGGATGACAGCGGCAGGGTGACGCTGCGGAAGACGGTGGCGCATACGAGATTGATGTTTATAGCACCAACGGATTTGTGCGGACCTTCAAGGGGAATGTTAGAGTGGCGGGCTGCGCAGCGCTGGACATACAGATGGTATACGAGGTGCCTCGCAGTGCCATTCGAGTCCAGCTCCGCAATCTCCGAACATCGCAGGTGGAGGTCCGTATAGCAGCAAACGAATATTTCGCCGACGGCCCATGGATCGTGCCGATCGCAGTCAAAGCGACCGCCGGACAGTCATGGGATATTTCCGACTATGGCAACTGGTATGACTTTACAGTCAGTGCACCAGGCTTCGAGCGGCGATGTGCCGGGCGCATGGAAAACGGCGGCAACCTGATCAGCGATCCAGCGATGGGGGCTTAGAAAAAGCGGGATCAGTGTAAAATTTACAAAAATGTTTACAATGAGTCTGGCTGACCTCGCCCGTATCAATGAAGACAAACCTGCAGCACTGTCTGCCAAGCGTCTATTGAAACTCTTAATCAATTTCCGTTTCCACGACCTGGCAGATTCGGTCCACCAACGATAGCGCTGCGGCGCTCCAGTAGAATCACATCATGCCAGACACCCTGACGATGCCCCAGATTTTCCCGATACCCCACTTTTCGGAACCCACATTTGTTATGCAATGCCAGACTCGCTTCGTTGCCAGCAATAATTTCAGCTTCCAACGTCCAGTAACCTTCTATTTCGGATGCTTCAATGAGTGCCATCAAAAGCATTGTACCGACACCTTGATTCTGTCCTGTTGAACTTACGTAGACGCTGACCTCAGCGACTCCGGCATAGCCTCAGGTACTGGGTGCCGAACTTAAAGTTGCCCAGCCAAATACATCAGTATCACGACGAGCAATTAACCGGCAGGATTGTAATCGGCTGGCATTCCAACTTTCCCAATCTGGTACTTCGGACTCAAAGGTTGCAAAAGGAAACGCCAGACTTTCTGTAAATATAGCGCATACTTCTGGCCAGTCGTCCGGCTGCATCTTGTCTACTAGAATGTTCATTGCTGGAACCATAGTGGTTGTTCAGATAGGAAATCAATGATCAGTTAACCACTCTGAGGGTGAATTGGGAACTACGACTAATTTGACCGGAAATCCGATCAGGAAGAATGTGGAATCGTTGCTGTTAGTAGAACCTGATGGCAAGATTTGAGATTGCCTGAATTTTGATGGCTACTTTGTAAGAACTGTTATGATGCCCGGGCATCAAAAAATCAAACCCAATATGAAACAGCTACTACAAGACAACCCATTTATCCTGATGGAAGCTGCTATCGTCGAGCAATTACGACGGTCGGGTTCAGTGGCACTCGATCCTTCATTGATCAATGCACCGCTAATTTACAGTCAGGATGGGCAAGCGGCGTTAACTGATATCTATCAGGGCTATCTCAAGGTGGCAGAGGATGCAGCGCTTCCTATGATGTTATGCACGCCAACCTGGCGTACCAATCAGGACCGGGTCAAGGCGGCGGGCATCAAATCTTCTATCAATATTGACGCGGTAAATTTTCTCAATCAGCTCAGAGAAAGTACAGGCAGCTTTGCCAGTCATATTAAAATTGGCGGCATGATCGGCTGTAAGAATGATGCCTATCAACCAGATGCTGCCCTAAACGCCCAGGATGCAACAGATTTTCATTACTGGCAGATT
>CAZAZB010000632.1:0-2095 GCA_964489485.1 uncultured Pseudomonadales bacterium
ATGAGCCCCCCGGATGCAAGAGAAATGTACCGGAATCTTCAGGCCACCAGCCCAAAGCCAGACGTTAGCTCTGTCAACAATATGGACGCAGATGGCGTTCCTGTGAGGGTATACAAGGTCAATGAGGCTCCGGCGCAACCAGCGGTTGTTTTTTTCCACGGCGGCGGGTGGGTCATTGGTGATCTGGAAACTCATGATGGTGTTTGCCGTCAACTTGCCAATGCTGCGGGCTGCACGGTTATCGCTGTCGATTACCGGCTTGCGCCTGAAAACCCCTACCCTGCTTCGATCGATGATTGTTATACAGCAACGCAGTGGGTGGCTGATCATGCCGCTGAACTTGGCATCAATGCCGACCGGATGGCTGTGGCAGGTGATAGCGCCGGTGGCAATCTCGCCGCCTGTGTGTCCTTGAAAGCAAAGGACAATGCCGGACCAGCAATCTGTTTTCAGCTTCTTATCTATCCTGTGACCGATGCCACCATGTCGACCGCGTCCTATGAAGAAAACAAAGAAGGTTATATGTTGACCCGGGATAGTATGGAATGGTTTTGGGCTGCCTATACGGCAGGTAATCACCAGGATGATCCATACGCGTCACCGTCGGCCGCGAAGGACCTGTCAGGCCTACCGCCTGCCTGCATCATCACGGCTGAATTCGACCCTCTCCGGGATGAAGGTGAAAAATATGCCGACGCATTAGCCGCATCTTCTGTGGCGGTTAATGTCCAGCGATATGATGGCATGATTCACGGTTTTTTCGGCATGACAGATATGTTGGAGGGCGCCAGACAAGCCATGCAGCTGGCATCAACAAAGCTGAAAGAATCTTTTCAGTAGTTCAGGGCTATGAGTGGTTGGATCCTTTTTCATGGTACTCGCCACCCCATACGATTGACCACCAGATGAAACTCGTCTCTTCGTTGGAAGAACTGAAAATACTGCTCGAAACAACCCAGCGCTTTAGTGAAGTCGAGTTCAACGGTTTTGAATGGGAGGAGGCATCGGAGGCACTAAGCTTCGATCATTGTGAATTCCAGCAGATGATCTTTTGTGATGCTCACTGGACTGATAATCAATTCAATGATTGCGAGTTTGATCAGTGTCGTTTCGATTCAGCCCAACTGGCAGACTGTGAGTTCAGCCATTGTAAATTCTACAATCGAGAAGAAGAAGTTGGTTGCTCATTCAAGTTTGCCGCTTTTCCCGGGACCACTTTCAAACAATCAGACCTCTCCATGTGCAATTTCAGCCGGGCAAACCTTTATCGCATTGAAATGGACCGTTGCCAGGCGACCGGTGTAGATTGTTCACATTCGACCTCGTCCCAGTCTATCGGCGGCAGCGTTGTGATGAACAGTGCCCATCTTTGTGACTGTAATTTTTCCTACGCCGATTTTACTGGCGCATCTCTCTGCGAGGCTGAGTTACACGAGAATCGATTCAGCCATGCGCTATTCAATCGCGCAAACCTGGAGGGTGCCGAACTCAATGACTGCGACCTGCATGGCATTGAAGCAATCAACGTGACAATCCGTGGTGCTGACCTACGCGGGGCGCAGATCTCTGGCCTGGATATTCGCCAGATCGATATGACTGATGTCAAAATCAACGATTATCAACAGCGAATTCTATTGGAAGCCATTGGTATGGAAGTGGATTAAGACACTTCACCGGAGACTCCTTCCTTCCCGTTCAGCTTCTGTTCAAGTTTGATTGACTAATCTAATGCCTGTACCTGATAAGGAGACGGGCAATGAAGAAGACTAATCAACAGAACACGATACTAAAAGCGGCTGGCTTCTTTATAGTCGTTGGCGGATTAACCTTGTCATCCGTTGCTTACGCCGACCACGAGCGTGTTAACCGCACGACCGTCGCTTCCCGCGGCAGTTCCGACAACACACCCAACACCATCGAAAACAGCTACTACACCTATGCAAAGGTGATGGACGCTGAACCAATCATCGCTCGCCGTATTGAAACCACAGAACAAAAAATCTGTAACCCGGTTCGAGAAAGGCGCGTCATCGAAAGAAACAGAAATACTTTCATTCCTTCCCTGATAGGGAGTGTTGTCGGCGGCGCCATCGGC
>CAZAZB010000633.1:0-2080 GCA_964489485.1 uncultured Pseudomonadales bacterium
TCAGTTCCAGTACATTTTTTCCGGGCATGGCGATATCCAGCAGTAAAATATCCAGTAAGACGATGGTCGAATTGCGCGATGCTCTACAGGGTGCATTTATTAACAGAGATGGTTGTATGCGACATCTTCTGAAGGCACTTAGACACAATGATGCCGTAGGTCTGGTCTGTGACGGTAGAACCGAAGGCGGCGAACCAGTCAATTTTTTTGACACACCGACATTTGCTAATAACATTGCCCCCAGACTAGCCGTCAAGGAAGGCTGCGATCTATTACCCATTAGAGCAGAGCGACTGGCTGATATGCGATTTCGCATCACTGTGGGACCCGTCATCACGGCACAAGATTCCGCAGCAACCGCCAGCGAAAAAGTTTCAGATATGACCAGGCAAATGATGACATGCTTTGAGGACTGGATCAGCGAGAAACCAGAAGAATGGATGTGTTTCAGTCGTCGCTGGCCACGGGAAAACTACCCGAACTGATTTTCAGATGCCTCTAATCATCCGTTCTGCTTCTCGCGATTTTTCTGACGAATAGCACTTAATGTTAATCTAGACATCCCCGCGAAGGGAACAACTGCCGCCAGGCAAGCCGCCAGACCTGGACCTACCAGCCCCATTTGGGGTGTCAGCACAATAAACAACAACAGATAAATAACTGAGCTCATCAAATGCAGCTTGAGTATTTTACCCGCATGGCCAATCGCATATCCGGCGGCTCTCAGGACAGATGCCATCAATTCAATCGTTGTGGCGAGCAATAACCAGTTAATCAATGGGGCAGCCTCACGGTAAGCATCTCCCAGGGCGGCACCAAGCAAGGGTCCGCTTGCGAATGTCGCGCCAACGATGAACAAGGCGCCCACCAGTGCGGAAACAATGATGGCACGCAGCACGATAGCACCGAATATTCTTGTATCGTTTAACCAGAGCCGTACCAGATCTGGAAAAAGCACCTGACGTAGAAGCGCACCCGGTTTGGATAAGATCTTTGTTGTCTCGCGCGCAAGCCGCAATAGACCAGCGCCTGCAGGACCGAGCAATGAACCTGCCAGCAGGGTCGAAATATGTTTTGGTAACATATCAACATTACCCTGCCAGTAGAGTACGATCATAAATCGTTTTATGCCGATGAAATGCTCCTGCCAGGCTTTTGGTAGAGTTAGCGTCATGGGAATATGGCCAATCTGTCTTCTCATTTCCAATAGCCCCATGACAATGAGACAGAGATTACCGATGGCTGTTGCCAGTGTCAGGACAATGACAAAGAGATACATGTCCGGATTATTCACCATTACCAGCACAACGCCCGCGAGACGTAACACAGGTCCAATCATTAACTGGGCAGCCAGGAGGTCAAACCTATCGAACATGCGCAACATACCCTTCGCCGTGCCAAAACCGAAGGTCAGCAGTACCAGACTATAGATCATCGTCGCCTGGGTCGTGAGTGGCTGCCAATCGAGCACAAACGCCGTTATCTGCGCTCCTGCTATTGCTATTATTGTTGCGGCCAGGGTCGATGCAAAATCAATAAACAGGGTAAGCCGTAGAAGGCTTGCAAAAGACTGTTCATCCTTATTTTCAACGAGCGGAACGCCGTATTTAACCAGCACTTCATAAAGTTTGAAGTTCAATAGCCCGCGGATAACCAGCACGTAGGTTTGCATCAGCACAATGGTGCCAAAAAGCTCCGGTGTGAGGCTTCGCGCCAGCAAGCCAACCGTCAACAGTTCCAATATAGCGGCAACGCCCCGACCCTGGAGTAGTTTTCCAAAATTTCTGGCGGCGCGACGAATAACTGATGATTGATTTTGATCCAGACCTTTCTTTTCTGGACCTTGTTTATCAAAATCTTGCATATCAGAGCGCTGCATATCAGCGCTTACCGTCTACGATAGGACACGGGCTTACTATTATTTGCTTCTGCACGCTACCAAAGCCCTCGCCCCATCATTTTGTATTTTCCCCTGAGAGATCCACCTGTATAATCTCTACCGCTCTGAAAGCTCACCCACATACCCTCTACAATTCAACCAGCAGGATCCCAATGTTTAGAATTCCCAACAGGATAAGGT
>CAZAZB010000634.1:0-2073 GCA_964489485.1 uncultured Pseudomonadales bacterium
GCTGCAGACATGGGTCAGGGCATTGTCCGAGAAGAATTCAAAAGCAGTCAACTCAGTTTTTTGCTTATAAACCTGAAGCAGGTCAATCATATCGGTCATTCGCGAGACCGCAAGCAGAACCACTGACAACGCTTTTGGTGCCTGAGTGAGTTTCATTTCTGCTTCGACAACAAAACCAAGCGTACCTTCAGAGCCGATAAAGAGATGCCGAAAATCGTAGCCCGTGGCATTTTTTACCAGACCCTGGTTCAGATCAAGAACCTGCCCTGACCCGGTAACGACCTTGAGCCCTGCCACCCAGTCCCGCGTGAGACCATAGCGAAGCACTTTAATGCCGCCAGCATTGGTTGCAATATTCCCGCCCAGCTGACTCGAACCGGAGGATGCGAAATCAACAGGATAATAGAGTCCCTGATCACGAGCATAATCCTGCAATGTAGATGTGATAACACCTGCCTGTGCAGTCACGGTCTGGTCAATCTCATTGAAGGACAGGATTCGATTCATCTTTTCGAAACTAAGGACAATCTCTCCGGCAGGTGCCACAGCACCCCCGCTCAATCCGGTTCGACCACCAGAGGGCACCAGAGGCAGTTTTTCTGAATTAGCATAACTAACGATATTTACAAGCTGCGATAGATCGCGAATATAGACAATAGCAGCGGGCGCAGGTTGGTAGAACCGTGTCCAGTCCTGGCCGTATTTCTCCAGTGCATCGTCGTCGTCGCGAACATTATCCGAGCCGGCAAGTTCACCAAGCCGTTGGCGCTGATCCGGATTCAACACTTTCCCAGCCGGTAATTTATCTGGTCGAATATCCGACCATAGATACAAAATCCCATTTCACCAATCTCTCGCTGTCCTGTGGAACCAATCAGGTAGAAAGGTTGCCAGATAGATATTTTTCCGACATGGCATCAAGGGAAATTGGTTTTATCTTCGAGGCATTTCCTACTGTTCCAAATGCCTCGTAACGTGACAGAACGATGCTCTTCATGGCTTTGACAGATTCTGCCAGGTATTTACGAGGATCAAATTCAGAAGGATTTTGTGCCATAAAGCGGCGAATCGAACCGGTCGACGCCAGCCTTAAATCAGTATCAATATTGACCTTTCGCACACCATGTTTAATCCCTTCCTGAATTTCTTCGACCGGAACACCATAGGTCTCGGGGATCTCACCGCCAAACTCATTGATGACCTTCAACCAATCCTGGGGCACACTGGACGAACCGTGCATCACAAGGTGGGTGTTGGGTAAACGTTCATGAATTTGTTTTATCCGGTCAATCGCCAGAACGTCTCCCGTTGGAGGACGGGTAAACTTGTAGGCACCGTGACTGGTACCAATGGCGATGGCAAGGGCATCACATCCGGTTTTAGCGACAAAGTCTGCTGCTTCTTCGGGATCGGTTAACAACTGATCCATTGACAACTTGCCCTCTGCACCCACACCATCTTCTTCACCTGCCTCGCCGGTTTCCAGAGAACCCAGACAACCCAGTTCACCTTCGACGGTGACGCCGCAAGCATGTGCCATTTCCACCGTACGCCGGGTAACTTCAATATTGTATTCATAGCTGGACGGGGTTTTCTGATCTGCCAGCAAGGAACCATCCATCATGACGGAGGAGAATCCCATCTGAATGGAGCGCTGACAAACATCCGGTGTGGCACCATGGTCCTGGTGCATCACGACAGGAATATCCGGAAACTCCTCAATGGCCGCGAGTATGAGATGTCTTAGGAAGTTAGGACCGGCATATTTACGTGCACCAGCAGACGCTTGAACAATAACAGGGCTATCTGTCTCCTGGGCGGCCTCCATGATGGCGCGCATCTGTTCCAGATTATTTACATTGAATGCAGGCACACCATAATCATGCTCTGCCGCGTGATCCAACACTTGCCTCATACTGACTAATGCCATTTTGAACTCCTTTTTTTATCGGTGGCGTGCCGGCCTATTCCACGCTGGGTTGGTTTGCCGATCCGCTGCCCAGCACGGTGATCGATTACGCGGACGCCGACCTGGCGGCGCTGGTGTTTCACGAACTGGCGCACCAGGTGGTC
>CAZAZB010000635.1:0-2066 GCA_964489485.1 uncultured Pseudomonadales bacterium
TGAGCGTCATTATACGTCAATGACGGATGTGCTGCAATCGTATATCGGGCTAACAACATAGTAGACAGAATATCTTCTGCCTACTTAAGTGGTGTGATAAAAATCCCTTTAAAAACAACAATATGGTATCTCCAAAACTCACAAATCGCCAATAATGCTAGTTAATTTCTTCCTATCCTGAACCGGAAATGGAATTTGGTCTATGTAGTGCCGAGAAAGGCGGAACAAACGCTTTCTACATTGGCTTTGTCGTTTGTTGTGGCGAAACTCTAACATTCAGAAGGACAATTTCCCACAGCAGGAACAGATTCCTGCGCTAACGTTAACCAGGAAGATATCTGATGATAAGTCCATGGCTTCAAAACTACTTGATCAACTCCGTCACGCTATTCGTGTTCGGAACTATAGTATCCGAACAGAACAGGCATACGTTCAGTGGGTTAGAAGATTCATTCTGTTCCACAATAAAAGGCATCCAGAAAGCATGCATGATGCAGAGGTGATAGCCTATCTCACGCATCTTGCAGTGAATCGAAATGTCGCTGGTAATACACAGAATCAGGCGTTGAATGCACTGGTATTTTTCTATAAGAACGTTCTTGCTCACCCACTAGGTGATATCTCCACCGCTGCGAGAGCAAAACGTCCGAAAAAGTTACCTGTGGTATTGACCCGCAATGAGGTCAAGGCGGTGTTAACGCGGTTGAAGGGGGTCCACCAACTCATTGGTGCAGTGTTGTATGGCTCGGGATTAAGATTGATGGAATGCCTACGGTTACGTGTGAAGGATGTTGATTTTGACTATCGTAGTTTACATATCCACAACGGTAAGGGCATGAAGGATCGCATTGTCGTTCTGCCCGGTCCAGTTCTCCAGCCAATGACTGCCCATTTACGCCAGGTGCGACTGGTGCACGAAGCGGATCTTATGTCCGGAAAGGGTCAGGTCTATATGCCGATCGCATTGGCTCGTAAATACCCTAAAGCTAGACTGGAATGGAAATGGCAGTATCTTTTTCCAGCTACTAAGACGGGAGATGATCCTAGATCAAACCTGCACGCTCGCCATCACATCCACATTACGACATTTCAAAAGGCGATGCGGCGAGCAGTGAATGATGCCAACCTGATCAAGCAGGCGAGTTCACATACCTTGCGCCATTCCTTCGCGACCCATGCACTCGAGAATGGTATGGATATCCGGACGGTACAGCAGCAGTTGGGGCATTCCTCCCTCGAGACGACTGAAATATATACACATGTTCTCAGACGCGGTGGTCATGCCATACGCAGTCCGTTAGAAGATATATATACCGATATCAAACTAGAAATCTGAACAAACAAGGTGGGCGAACGGCAAGATCAGCATTAACATAGGGCACCGACTACGCCTTACCAAAAAAAGTCATGTCTGATGCCAATGCTTTTTTGGCATGATATCAGTCAATTTGCTGTAGCCTCTGTAATTAGTATTGTTAGTACGTTATGTTCTGCTTATTGGAAGCAGATTTATTGAGGGTAAGCCATGACTATACAAGACATATTCAAGCAAGTGGACGAAGAAAAGAAAGACATTGATAATCTCAGCATTGATGATCTCAAAAAAGAAATGAAGGAAAATCCGGACCTTCTTCTTTTGGATATTCGTGAAGTTCAAGAGCTGGTTGATCTGGGCACGATTCCCGGTGCCATTCATTGCGCCAGGGGAATGCTGGAGTTTTGGGCAAGTCCAGCAAGTCCCTATTTCAGAGACTATTTCAAGGAGGATCGCAGAACGATTCTATATTGTGCCGGTGGTGGGCGAAGTGTCTTTGCCACAAAAGCATTACAGGCAATGGGATATGCCAACGTTGCACACCTGGAAGCAGGCTTTACGGGTTGGAAGAAAGCAGATGAACCTATCCATGACTTCGCCAGGACCAGTAAATGGGTACGACGAGTAGATTAGTATCCGTCGGGAATATGACATTTCACCAGCTAAAAAGCCGCCAGTGATAGATGAACCAGCAGAAACTTAAGGCAACCAACGAGATGGTAAAGTAGCCAATTTTTGAGCCGACGCCGAT
>CAZAZB010000636.1:0-2054 GCA_964489485.1 uncultured Pseudomonadales bacterium
AGTAAACTGCGGTCCCGATAAAAAGCTTCCAGGTCATCCACTTCGATGCCATATCCATCCGCTCTTTGTTGCCGCCAATCACCGGACCAGATGGCGCTTTGTTGCAGTACTGCATCCGGGTTGACGCTATTGACGCGAATGTGATGAGGCGCCCCTTCCAGAGCCAGGCATCGCGCGAGATGCAAAGAAGCCGCTTTTGCGCTTGAGTAGGCCGCGGCACCACTGGAGCTTGCCAATGCATTTTTTGAGCCGATAAAAATGATCGACCCGCCGCCGCTCGTCTGCATCACCTTGAAGACTTCTCGCGACACCAGAAAATATCCCAGGCTCAATACATTATGATTCAGGTTCCAGACTTCGAGACTGGTTTCTTCAAATGCAGAGGCAGATGCGATACCGGCATTGGCGATCAGGATATCAATACCGCCGAAAATTCTTGCGGCAGTTGCCACCGCCTGAATGACCTGCGCCTCATTGGTAACATCCATTTCGAGGGCAGTGATATTGTCGGGTGAATAAACGACCGACAGGTCTTCTAGCAATTTTTTCAGGCGCTCACTGTTGTTATCGCAGCAGACGACACAGGCGCCATCATCAAGTAGACGACGGGTTGTCGCACCACCGATGCCACCAGCAGCGCCGGTGACCAGAGCGACTTTTCCTGCCAGGGGGCGGGGAGCTGGCAGCCGTTGTAATTTAGCCTCTTCCAGAAGCCAGTATTCAATATCAAAGGCTTCCTGTTCAGGCAAGCTGGTATATTCACCGAAAGCTTCTGCACCGGCCATGACATTAATGGCGTTCTCGAAGAACTCCGTCGCTATTCTCGCTGTGCCTCGATTGGGTGCGAAACCGAGCATACCGATACCCGGTATCAAAACGATGACGGGATTGGCCTCCCGTATTTCCGGAGAATCCGAATGCCTGCAGGCTTCGTAATAGCGAGCATAGTCAGAACGATAGTCATTTAGTCGTGTTTCCAGCATGTCGTGATCCAGAATCTCCTCGATCGTGATCAGCAGAGGACGGATCTTGGTTCGCAGAAAGTGATCGGGACAGGAAGTGCCCAGGGCACTTAAATGTGCGCATTCCTTCGCATTAACGAAATCCATGACATTTGGCGAGTTATTGAAATAGACCACTTTGCTGGAGGTTCTGGTCGCGTCAGCTGTTGTATTGGAATCCAGTGTGCTGGATTCTACTGTCTTGGATTCTATGGTCTTAGGCTCTATTGTCTTAGATTCTATGGCCTTAGACAGTGCGCTACGCAGTAGCAGGGTTATTTGAGTTCGTCGTGAATCCGGGTCTTCTGGTTTTTCCAGCATGACTGGAACAGGTGAAAAGGGTGGTTTTGCTTGAGTTGCCTCACCAACCGCGATTATCGCCTTGTTGATTGTGTTGATCGTGTTCTGATAACAGGCCTGGCTAGTGTTTCCCCAGGTAAATAAACCATGGTGCTGCAAGATAACGCCTTCAATATTGGGATTTTGTTCCACCAGATGTTGCAACTGCATGGCGAGCTCGAAGCCTGGTCGTTGCCAGCCAAGCCATCCAATTTTTCCTTCAAAAATTCTATTGCAGATATCTTCACCACTTCTCGTTGTGGCAATGGCAATGATGGCATCGGGGTGCATGTGATCTACGTGTGCAAAGGGGAGGAAAGCATGCAGGTTGGTATCGATGCTGGGTGCCCGCGGATTCTGGTTAAAGATGCAATGAGGCATTAGATGCACCATTTCATCTTCTTCCGCGGCACCCTTGTAGATCTGCTTTAACCCTAACAACTTTTCCAGGTAGAGGGTCGCGAACCCGGGGAGTGTCATCGAGCCCAGGTCGCCACCAGAACCTTTGACCCAGAGAACCTGCGTCTCTTCTCCTGTCAGTGGGTCGGCACATGGAATCTTGGCTGAGGTATTTCCGCCGCCAAAATTGGTTATCACCTTGTTGCTACCCAGCAGATTTGATCGATAGAGGAGTGCCTCGGATTCACCCTCCAGGGTAGGGCTGCCCCATTCATCGTCTAATAGTGAAAACATGCACCTGCCCGTTCAACCTTC
>CAZAZB010000637.1:0-2046 GCA_964489485.1 uncultured Pseudomonadales bacterium
GGATAGAGACGAGCAGATTCTACCAGTAGAGCGTTAAGCCTAGGAGCCTGAAGGGAAACACTATCTAGCGCTTATCCCAACTGGTTAAGGGGTCGTTTGAAAAGGGTTATTTCGTGCAAAATTTACTTATTCGGTATCTTCAGTGGTCTGGGACAGAGATGCTGCTTAGAACACTAGTAAGAATCAGAGACATTCGCGCAAGGATATCAACACTTGCCGCTTGCGCTTTAATCCTCTGGTTCTTCTCGCCGACCGGATTTGCGCAAGCCCCGCCCCTGTCACCGCCATTACCAGACCAGCCATATAGAATTTACTTCGGGCTAGTATCTGGTCCTGACGAATCCCGGGAGTCCTGGCGCCAAATCATCGCAAAACGACCTGGCATATTCATTCATACCGGCAACAACAGGCACAGGGCAGATTTCCCACTCGATTCTAGCGATTCATCCAGCAGTTCTTATGCACGTTCCGATGATCGTTCCGATGATGGTTCTCACAATAATTCCATGAATCCAGCAGAATTCTGGCAGCAACTCAGCTCAGCTCCTGACTTCACTGACTTTCGCCAGTCGATTCCTGTCATCGCCACCTGGGGTATTCAGGATTATGGGTCGATCCGGGGTGCCGGTTTTACCTCCAAGGGCGCGTCAAAGGCAGCCTTCCTGCAGTTCCTCAATGAACCTCACGATTCTTCAAGATACCAAAATGATGGGATCTATCAGAGTTACCATTTCAGCAACGGCCTCCATATCATTCTTCTGGATCTACAATATTTTCAATCACCCAACACCGCTACCCTTCTCGGTAAAAGACAATGGCAATGGCTCGAACAGGAATTGCGAAGACCTGCTGCCGTGAAGCTCCTGGTATCGAGTGAACCCGTATTCACTACCCACAATAACAATAGTATTTGGAGCAGCTATCCCCAGGCTCAAGTTAGATTGAAGCGACTCATCGATCAACTAAATCTGGACAATCTGGTCATTTTACATAGCAGCACGAGCTGTGCAGATACTGATTGCCAAGACAGCCCCAGCGCCTCCGTGAAAACAACAAATACGCAGTCAGGATTTCCCATCACAGAGGTCTGCTGCAGTGGCGTCATCGAATTGATGCGACATGGTGCAGAGACAATCGTTAATATTTCCACCAATCGCTATCACGATGATCACAGCCTTCAAAAATCGCTGATATTCGAGTGATAGCTAAAGAATTGATACCACCTTGCCGAAACAATGAAATAGTGCTGTACTTTGACCCACCTTCCCAACACCAATAATTCAATGACGAGAATCGTCCAATCTGCCTACACGCCTGAGAATCTCCACCAGGACTGGAGAAACCAACTATTGAAACGGCTCATCTGGGTATTACTTGCCCTGGGTGTCCCTCTACTCGGTTATGCCTGGTTCCAGGGTGCCCGTTTACTGCTCTGGCTACCCAATCTGGTGATTGTCATTATCCTGATCGCTCTGGCGGCGCTACCACTTCGTTTCTATTCAACCCGTGCTGCTACATTCAGCGCACTATTGGTAGCCATTGGAGTCATTGCAATCTTCAACAATGGCGTGGTAAGTGGTGGGTTGTTATACGTGTCGTTGGGCATCGTCTTTGCCAGCATACTACTGGGCGCCCGGGTAGGCTTTTCTTTTTTCGCCCTATCCACGATGGCTCTGGTGTTACTTGCCTGGACAATCCTGACTGATCCTCACCGTATGAGCCCGAGTGCAATCGAGGCTTCGAGTAGCATTTCACGCTGGATATTATTTATAGCAGGCTATGTTGTCGCTACCGGGGTGGCCCTCACTGGTTCGACTTATATCATCAACCACCTGGAACAGATCATCTCAAAACTTTTGCAAGAAATGGAAGAAAGGGAAGATCTTGAAAATGCGGAACTGGCCAGCCTGAAACACCTCCAGTTCCTGACCGAGAATGCCAGCGATGTTATCTGGACAATGGATCTTGAGATGAACTTTACCTACATCAGCCCGAGCATCGAAGTCGTTCAAGGCTACAGTGTAGAAGAAGCCATGGAACTTGGCT
>CAZAZB010000638.1:0-2043 GCA_964489485.1 uncultured Pseudomonadales bacterium
TGATTGCCTTCGGACCGGGGCGGCGCCGGAATGGGGAAGGCTTGGCGCCCAGAGGCGCATTTGGCGAGATTGGTCAACAGGATCGGCAGTAAATGCCTTTACAAACACAAGGACTTGTACGATATTTACTATTCCAATGGATGCACCCGGTGCTAGGCTGACGGGGTTCGTTAGCCATGGTTTTAACGTCACTACCTTTGAGAGAGATTAAATGTTTGCTCTTGTAATCTGATGAATGCGCCGAAAGTGATTCTTGTTGTCGTGGTGTTGCTCGCCTTATCAGCGTGGGTTATCTGGCAGGAACTTGAGCCTGAACAATCGAACAGAAACGATAGTGCAGACAAGGAAGTGCAACAGATTTATGGTTCGGAAGAGACATTAGAAGAAACCCCGGACGGACACGCACCTGCGGACGGCCACGAACATTCTACATCGTCAGCGGATCCTTCCCTTTGGTCAATTGCAAAGGACATACCCAGCGATGTTGTTCTACCTCACCTCAGGATCGGTGTAGAGTCTGGGCGACTAGTTAAACTGAACGATCTTGCCATACGGAACTGGAGCCCATTTGATATAGTTGAGATTCTAGTTCCGCAGTCAAATAGGATTGCTGAAGTACAGATTGTCACAGTCGAAAGGCTTTCGAGCGGAAATAAATCGATAAAAGGTCATTTAGTTGGTGAACCAGACCAGAGTTTTATTATGACCATTGGAAACAATACAGTATTTGCGACTGTTGTCGTTGATGAAGGCATTTTCAATATTCGTGGTATGGGTGACTATGCCTGGGTTGTTTCAACAAAACAGCTTCGTCAGAACCTCGATTCTGATGTGCAAGATTTTCGTGTAAGCCAACCTGTTATGAGGAAGGATTCCAGTCCATGAAAGCTCAACTAGTCATTTCGTTGCTACTCTTGTTGGCATCAGTTTTTGTATCAGTTGGTGCAAAGGCAACGCGGTTAGAGATTGTTTGCCCCTGTACGATTGGAAATTCCAGCCAAACTTCGTTGAGTATCACCGCTGGAATTCGAAACATTGATAGTTCAACAAGTGGTGCGGTACGTTTCCGCCTCATCTCCCATCCAACACCTAGTCTATTCGACAGTTCTAACTTCACCATTGGTCGTTACCAATTTGTCACTACGCTTGCAGCAGGCACTTCCTTTGCTATCAACGAGTTAAAGACAGGCTTGATCGTACCAGAGAGTGCGACATCCTATTTTACGCTGGTGCTCGATGAGATGCAGTCTGGTGTGTGGGTCCGGGTTGACGCCATTAGAATGAAAGACACGGTTACTCTGGTTGATGAATTTGCTAAGTCAGCCGGTGCCGGAGATGAAAAGCGCGGCGCCTTTTATTTTGATGGTGATCCAACCATTCAAGTAAGTGGTGGACAAGTGACGATTAACTTGCCAGCGATTGTAAACAATTCTTCCACTTATACCAGTGAAGGGCTCGTTGCAGAAATTCTTCAGACCAATGCTCCTTCGGTCTTTGCAGCCTCATTTTTTACTGCCGCATCAATTGGGTTGTCGGTAGCCTTGCCACCCAAGACTCGGACGAATGCGACGGCTGTCTCCGGAGCATTTACCGAACAGTCTCAGGCTGGTTTCGACTACTTTATTTTGCAAATTACCGAGGAAAGCTCTAAGGACGTTTTACTCTTCCAAACGGTCAGGTTTGACAGCGGAACTGTGCCTATAAGGAATATCACTACCAGTAATATTGAAGTGCTGGAGGATAGCGACGGTGACGGCATCAGTAACTTTAATGAGACACTGGTCGGGACAAACACAACTGACATAAATAGTAAGCCAGGCACCAGCACTTTAGACACTATTGTTTTATATACCCAGGGTGTGCCGACACTATATGGCGGTGACCCATCTGCAAGGATTGATCAATTGATTCAAGTGAGCAATCAGGTTTTTCAGAATAGCGGGCTGGACATTCAGCTAAACCTTGTATTGAAAGCACAGAAGAATGTGATTAGTGAATCAGTGGGGCTGCCTGCGCTATTGGATATGTTGGATAACAGACAGG
>CAZAZB010000639.1:0-2033 GCA_964489485.1 uncultured Pseudomonadales bacterium
GGAATCTTTTTACATCACACAGAAAAACTTCCGCTCAATCTCCATACGTAACCGCAGGGGATCTGCTTGTGAAAGCCCGGCATGCAGTCTGCGAGTTCATTCCATCCTTCTATGTTGCCCAGATAGTTTCAAGATTTATCGCGTTCAGGTCGGTTCCCATGGCGTATACCTTCGTTATTTGAGCAGGCAAGGGAATCTGAGCTGATGAGTCAGGAGTCATTTGATATTTTGTATGGTTCTATAAAACAGCCTGGAAGCAGGCTGTTTAGGATTTTCTTCTAGCCATCAATCAATTAGAAAATGCTATAAAAGTAGTCCATAGACAAGAAGAACTGGGCGCCATCGTTAGGAAATTTTCAAATACCTATAAATGCCTAGTATTGCAAAACCAAACAGGATGTGGACAGCAACAATAGGCGGCCAGCCGAACAAGAAGATGATGTCATTGGCGAGACTGGCTTTAAAAGGTCCGCCACCAAAGGCGAGGCCGCGTGTGCCAAAAAAAGTGTTGGCCATGGCGGGTAGGGTGAAGAACCATGCTGTTACTATTCCGGACCAGAATAGAATTTTGAATTCCCGTGTGTTCAAGCGCATGAACTGGCCACCAAAGGCAAGTGCCATCAACAACAAACCCTGCGTAATGGCTTCCATGTGTCCCATTCTAAATGCTCTCGAATCACCCGGAATATCGACTTTAATCTGAATAGGCAATGGCCATACAACAACCTCTTCAAGCAGATAAAAAAACCAGGCCCAACCAAACAAAATGCCAACGGCGAATAGCGCAAGACCGTTCAGAAAGAGCATAGCCTGCATTCTTGGTTGTATGAAGTCGGGTTGAGGGCTTGGCATTATTTCTCCGGGGCTGCTTCGCTGGGTAATGGAATTGGTAGGTCACTATTAAACTGGTGCGTATCGAGTTGTGTGGCGTGATTGGGGTTCTGCTTGTATAAATCTGCCCAGTGCAGTGCCCATTTTGGGTCAGCGATTTGTGCAGGGTGATAGCCGGGCCGACAGATTTTCAAAAACCTTGGCAGTAGATTGCCAAATATCCGAACGAGCACCTTGGCAAGTTTTTTTCTACTTTGAAAATTTTTCCACAAGCCATCCTCAATTAATAGCTTTCGATAAGATTGCCTGGTTCGATACATGATATGGAATGTGGCATAGAACAAACCCAGCATCCGCCAAAAATAGTTACCGTAGATATGATCAAATACATCGAAGGCGACGTTCTTGTGCTCAATCTCTTCGACAAAGTGCCATAGAATCAGCGATGCAACCGTTGAATCACCACCACCAAACAGGTATTCACGCTCCTCAATTAACATTTGTCCAATGGCCAGTGCCATAGACTCGAAACCCTCAGCATAGGCAAGATTAAATCGTAGTGATCGGTTTTTACCGAGGTTTTTGTAATCTTGCGCGTAGACTTCCTCAAGTTTAACGACAGATGTGTATCCGGCGGAAATGCTGTCGTTATACTTTCTGTGCTGCTGGAAGTGCTGTGCTTCCTGAAATATATATTGGTCAAGCGCAGCAAGAAGGTCGGGGTCTGTGATAAGTACTTTTGCCTGCCTCATGCTACGAATCAAATAGGGTTCGAGATGGGGCATGGCCAGCGAGGCGCCATTTACTATCTGCGAGAATTCAGGTTTAGACGGATTCCAGTGAGCGCTTTTCACGCCAGAATAGGAAAAGGGCATTTTTCGCACAGTCATACGTGATGTGTGGTTGTTTTCTATTACAACTGACATGTCTGTGGTTTCCATAGTGACACAATCGAGTTTGGCATTCTCTAACAAGCAAAAATAGAGTATCCCGGTCCATAATAGCAATTCAAATTAGCGGGGCGAAAACATATCGATAGGTAGCTCCTGACTCCGTTTTCCAGGTGCGTCCTGGTAAAGAGAGATACAACCCATCGCTTGCATCATATATTACGAAATAATTATATTCTTGAGAGAATTGTAATACTCGGATTCAAAAACGAAAGCCAACTAAAGCTGATCTTCTCCGACGTGCCAGAAAAG
>CAZAZB010000640.1:0-2032 GCA_964489485.1 uncultured Pseudomonadales bacterium
CTTCTTTCAATGACCGCTTCAACGACCAGATCACCAACAGGTTCGGCACACTCGAAAAACTGATCCACACGCTTGCGGCTGTAATCGCCCAGGATGGGTGCCCAGAAAAGGAATACATTGTAATTTTGTAGCTGGCCGCGTTTCTTGAGGTCCTTGATGCAATAAGGACAAGCGGGGTCTTTGAAAGCAATCAGGGTGGGTGCGTTGCGCTTCCAGTCATTGAGAAGAAATGCCTCGTATGTATCGTGGTCCGGGACAATGTGATTCCCAGCGTTTTCAGCGTCTGCAGTGTTGAAGAATACCATTAGTGCACAAATGGAAAGAGCTTGTAGGAGCGATTTCATGGAATCACCTCGAATGTTTGACAGTCGAATCAGACAGAGAGCTGATTGTATACCATCGCGTCACTCGAGGAGCCTATCATCATCAGTGCTAAAACATTGTAGACGTTGAAAGAATGTCTCGTGTTTAAGCCTGGCTAGCAATCAGTTTCTTTTTGGATGACCACAAACCGACCAAACCGGTGGCGAATAGGACCAGTGCGCCAGGGAGAGGTACTGGTGTTAGGGTCTGCAATGCTGTGGTTCCATCATGAACAACGCCGAAGGTATCAGGGTTAAATATTTCAAAAAACTGTGCACCTGGCAATGCTTGGGGTGAACCTAACCAGAGAAAGCTCACAGAGAAGCCTGAAACTGAATCACCTAGCGCAAGTGGCGCGACGAAGGCGAATGAATCTAAAGCACCATCATCTGGCACACCCGGAGCGGGTTGGTTAAGAAAAGAATCCCAGTCTGCCGGGTTTGATGTAATATTCAAAGCTTCATAAAGGTTATAGTCAAAATAGATATCAAAAAGCTCAACACCAGCAGCGAAATCATCATTTATAACAGTATAGTTATATTGGTATAGATTGCCGCCGTTGCTATCAAGGGTATATTCAATCGTCACAGCGCTGGCGTTTACAGAAATTACAGCCATCACTAGTGATAGTCCAATCAATCGTAGTTTTTTCATTCGTATCTTCCTTACATTGCCCAAAACATTGTCTATATCGGGGATTCCGGCTGATAGCCACCCTCTGTCGAATTAAGATACACTTTTCATGCCAGAGTATCTATCTCCTTGAATATTATAAGGATTATTTCAGATGTAATACATGACAAAAGATATATGTAAAATATTTCGACACAACAAATTCGCCTGACCAAAGACACATCACCCCAATTGACGAGGGTCAACAAACCAGGACACTGAGCTGCTATGATTTCACAAATTAAACCAACATCCTATCTGCAACCGAAGCCAAGTTAATAATCTAATGGGCCACCGTAACTCCCTTCTATTACTTCTTCTCGGTAGCATCGTCGCAACCATTCTGGTGCTCTACAACCAACCGCCACCCCTGCCATCCCTCGTCATTCCGGTGACTCAAACATCGATGAAACCACAGACTGTCCTCCCTGTCTCATTTCACGATGCCAGTCTAAAATGGCGCCTGATCGCAGGTCATCGGCAATCCTCTGAACATCTAACGGCACTAACGGAAACTCTAGGCAGCGGCGTCTGTGTCATCGATGCTAATCAGGACGGTTGGATGGATCTGTTTGTGGTCGGCGGCAGCGGTCATACGCGACATTATGGTAAACAATCCTGGTGGAACAAGCCGGGCGGCAACAAGCTGCTGATCAATCGGCAGGGCAATTATCTGGAGGATATCAGCGACCAGGCAGGTTTCACCGAGGCTGTCTGGGGCATGGGTTGTGCCGTTGCAGACTTCAACAACGATGGAACACCGGACATATATCTCACCGCTATCGGCACAAACATTATTTATAAGAACCAGGGAGACCTTAACTTCGAAGAGGTGATTGTTGCGACCGGGACAGATAAAAACCAGTGGAGTACATCTCCGAGTCTCGTTGATTTCAACAATGACGGCCTGATCGATATCTATGTCAGTAACTATGTCCAGTATCAAAAAGGTAGCAGAATCTTCGAGCGCGCCAGTGGCTACAACGCCCAGTTGAAC
>CAZAZB010000641.1:0-2029 GCA_964489485.1 uncultured Pseudomonadales bacterium
TTAGAAAAGTTTTGAACATTACAATTTCTCCGCAACGCGCATCACGGAACTGCGAGAACGCCGATTCCTGTCTATCTCTCTATTGCCCGGCTTACGGGCTTTACCGATAGACTTCATATAGCGATTGATTTCAGCATCCCTGATGGGCAGGCGATCTGGATAGATATCTCCTTTTTCCATTTTTCGGATAAATCGTTTGACGATACGATCTTCCAGCGAGTGGAAACTAATCACGACCAACCTTCCTCCGGAAACCAGGAGGTCCACCACGTCATGCAAACATTCTTCAATAGATCGCAGCTCTTCATTCACATGAATTCGAATTGCCTGAAAAGAACGGGTCGCCGGATGTTTGTGTTTTTCTATTCTTGGCACCGCAGACTCGATAATAGCCACCAGCGCAGCCGTTGAATCAATGTTCTTTTCTTCACGTTCAGCCACTATCTTCCTGGCAATGCGCCTTGCGAACTTTTCTTCACCAAATCGCCTCAGCACATCTGTTATTTCATTAATATCTGCCTTCGCAATCCACTGCGCCGCTGTCATACCTGAACTCTGGTCCATCCGCATATCCAGGGGTCCATCGTGAGAAAAACTAAACCCGCGTTCAGACTCATCAAGTTGAGGTGACGACACACCAAGATCCATTAATATTCCATCAAGGGGTCCCATCTCATGCTCTGCAACATGGCTGGCAAGGTTGGCGAAAGAGCCATGAACGACCACCACTCTCTTATCATCCTTAAACTTCTGCCTTGCATCTCTGATCGCCGTCATATCCTTATCGATGACCATAAGTCTCCCCGTAGCACCAATGCGATTCATAATCTCCTGGCTATGGCCACCGCGCCCATAGGTGCAATCGACATAGCGACCATTCGGGTCTTGTAATAGCGCATCAACCGCCTCTACTCGCAGTACCGTTTCATGACCCGTCATATCAACACCTACAAAGACAAGCTATGTAGTTCTTCTGGAATCTCCAACATCGCATTTTCGTCCAACCAGGCATCGCGGCGATTGATCCAGACATCTTCACTCCATAGTTCCAGCTTGTTGCCCTGGCCCAGCAGCACAACCTTCTTTTCTAACATGGCATAGTCGCGGAGAGGCGATGTCAGGAGAATTCGGCCACTCGCATCCATCGGAATGTCGGTCGCATGGCCAATCAAGAGCCTCTGAATTCGACGAGCAGCAGGTTTAAAGCTCGGCAGGGCTTCCACTTTACGCTGGACGCCTTCCCATTCCGGTTGTGGATAGATCAAGAGGCATTTTTCTTCCGTGTCTATCGTGACAACCATTTCCCCATTACAATGGTTCGCTAATAATTCACGATAGCGAGTAGGAATACCCAGGCGTCCCTTGGCATCCAAATTGGCATTATTCACACCCCTAAACACGACTCAACTCCACCCCACTACTGGTTTCAATTCTTTCGCTTCGACATGGAATGCATCCAGCAAAAGCGATTACCCACAAAAAGACACAAAATCCCACTTTTTGCATCTTGCACAATAGGAATGGCGCCACGCCTTGTCAAGGGACGAGAAAGACGATTTGTCGTTTAAACACAATAACTTAGGCGAGATACTGAACTCTGGACTCAAGAATAGGCAAGAAGAGATATAATTACAGGGGGATATAGACGTTAGTTAAAGTGATTTATTAAGATCGGGCATTGTTAGAATATTTGGTTATATAAAGTATTCTTTTTATAACACAAATAAACTCTAGTCGTTTTCCACGACAACAGCGAAGACAAAACGAGAGTCGACCGATAAGCCGGGTTCTGTCGTGGGTAATCATTCATCTGCGATACAGGTCACCCTGTTCGTCAAGCGACCTACCCGAACCCAGTTACGGGCAGTAACATGAGGGTTCCTATTTGGTCTTGCTCCAGGTGGGGTTTACATGGCCACTTCTGTTACCAGAAGCGCGGTGCGCTCTTACCGCACCATTTCACCCTTACCTGTCTGCCAGGCAGACAGGCGGTATATTTTCTGCTGCACTTTCCGTAGGCTCGCGCCCC
>CAZAZB010000642.1:0-2012 GCA_964489485.1 uncultured Pseudomonadales bacterium
ATTAACATCACGCTGGATACCTCCGGTGAAGGCCGCTATGGCTATTGGTTTGGTGTCAATCTGGGTGGCTCCTTAATGGATGGGACGCTACTACCAGAGCGAAGATTTTCCAGTGATTGGGATGGCGCCTGGTGGAGTGAAACGCACGTCACGGACAACGGATGGTCGGCGGAATTCTTTATTCCCTGGGGAACCGTATCGATGCCGAAAACGTCTGAGAAAAGACGAATCGGATTTTACATGTCTCGCAAGGTTGCCCATCTGGATGAACGCTGGGGTTGGCCGGGCTTGCCTTCTACTATCCCCAAATTTATCTCTGCTCTGCAGACGCTGGAAGTCTCCGGCGTTGCACCAAAGCAGCAACTAAACGTCTATCCTTTTACAGCTGTGACGGATGATTTTATTGACGATAAAGTCGATTATCGTATTGGTACAGATATATCCTGGCGACCATCGACTAATTTTCAACTGACGGCGACCATCAATCCGGATTTTGGTGTTGTTGAATCGGATGAAGCCATCATTAACTTAACGGCGCTGGAAGTATTTTTCCCGGAGAAGCGGCTCTTCTTCCTTGAAGGTCAGGAGGTTTTCGTTGCGTCACCGCGGGCCAATACACAGGGTCGTGGCGTTGGAAACCGGGGCGCTCCAACGACGATGGTGAATACAAGGCGCATTGGTGGGCAGCCCGTTCGCCCGGATATTCCCGAGGATGTAGATGTATCCAAGCGAGAGCTCATTCGCCCCGCTGATTTGTTCGGTGCGGCGAAGGCAACCGGTCAGTACGGTAAATTTCGATTTGGTTTTCTTAGTGCTTTTGAAGATGATTCCTCCTTTCAGGGCGAACAAGGTGATGGCACGCCCGTTAAGCTTCAGAGTGATGGCAGTAATTATGCCGTTGCCCGGGTACTCTATGAAGATTCGTCCAGCGGAGCCTATAAGGCCTTCGGTTTTCTGTCGACGGCTGTCCTGCATCCGGACAAAGACGCACTTGCCCAGGGAATTGATGGTCATCTCCTGACAAGTGATGGAAAGTGGAAGCTCGATGGCCAGCTGTTCACGTCCGATATTGATGGGGTTGACAGGGGTTATGGCGGTTTTGTCGATATGGAATACACACCGCGCCAGGGTATTACTCAACGGGTTGGCGTTGAGTATCTCGACGAAAATATTGATATCAATGATCTGGGCTTTTTGCAGCGCAATGATAACTTTCGCATTCGAGCGGCGCATATCCGCACTTCATCCAATCTCTCCTGGGCGCGAGATAACCAATTTGATGTTCGAGGTTTTGCTCAAAAAAACAAAGAAGATCTTTTTACCGGCGGCGGAATATTCATCTCAAATAGAGCGACCTTCCGGAACTTAACGAGGCTCACTCTACGTGCGGGATTTCAGCCCGAAAGTTATGACGATCTGAATAGTTTCGGTAATGGCACATATCGCATTGAACAGCGCATGAGTGCCTCTATTCGATGGGATTCGAATTCCTCTAAGGAATTTAGCTATGGGTTTTCAACTGGCATCAGAGAAGAGGATCTCGGTGGAGATTCTATCGTGGGTTCTGCGTCTTTCTCATGGAGACCCAGCGACCGATACAGCGTGAGTCTTTTTGTCAGTTATCAGAACCGTGATGGCTGGTTGCTGTCCCAGGGTGATGATAACTTCACAACTTTTCAGGCAGAACAGTGGTTGCCACGATTTAGTGCAGACTATTTTATCAGTGCAAGGCAGCAATTCAGGGTTTCCCTGCAGTGGGTGGGAATCAAGGCCAAGGAAGATAAATTTTTCCGTATACCAACAAACCCGGGGGATCTGATACCGATCGATAAACCGGTAGGCTCATCCGATAATTTTTCATTCTCCCAGATCAATTTGCAGCTCCGTTATCGCTGGGAGATAGCGCCGCTATCGGATATATTCATTGTCTATACGCGACTTTCAGATCAGCGTGCACCTCTGGGTGATTCGGATTTTGGCGACATTTTCTCGAATGCTTATAATGCACCACT
>CAZAZB010000643.1:0-2006 GCA_964489485.1 uncultured Pseudomonadales bacterium
GGGAATCTAATATATGGCTGCTATCGTCTGATGTTACAGGTCAACGACCCGGCAGAGTGTCATACGGACCAACCGCGCTTATTAACCCAAAAGGTCAAGTTGTGGTTCAAGCAGCGCTAGAAAAACCCGGGATGATTCTGCATTCAATAGAAGTAGAAAGTGATTTTTGATCCGCAACCTACCAGATGATGAAGAACAGGTAAATTACCAGCAGGCTCGGCTTGTCGCACAGAAGCTGGATACACCCACTATTCTTGTGAACTGGGCAAATGCTACAAACAGTCCGAACCTAACCAATACTGGAGGGAGTATCGTGATCTCTAGTCAGGGGGACGATATTGCTGTGGCACTTTTAGCTGTGACTGGTCAGTTGATATTTGATTTAGATTCGTGGCATGTTGAATGGCTTCCAGACTCAAGCCTTTATCACGAGTAGAAAAATCGACAGTGTCCACCTGCTTTAAAGCTTTCCGATACTCCTTTGTGTGTGTACTTGGTAGATTTGTTCCATTCATCAAGTACAACAGCATTCCATGCGCTCACCACCGTTAAAATTATGCTTTCGAATTCTTCCTTTGAAAAATCTTCAGGTAAAATGCTGATTAAAGGGTCACCAAATTCCAATATGGTCTCTGACATTTTTCGTGTAGGGATCATGGTTTTCATAGTGTCATTATGTAAAGAGATTGGGCGAATTCGGTTACAGAAGACCTGTTATCACTTGGCATATTCCAATAACAAATCAGTAGTCTCAGCGGCATCAAAATATTCAGCAGAGAATTCATTGCCTAGCCATTCATTCATTTCACTAAACTCAGGATGATCCGGGTCCGTGACAATCTCTAGTAGATTCTGATATCCATGGGCACCACCGCAATCTTCTGGTGGGCAAGAACGTTCGCCATCAAGGCAAATTGGCAAAATCATATTTGAATCGAATGGTTCAATTCGTTCCAGCAAAACGTCATGTAACCAGCCATCACCAAAGTCATACTCATACATGATTTTATCACCTTCATTGCTCAGCAATTTGGAAAGTCTTACTGATTTCTCGTCCTGTGTGTCGAGCTCGCCGAATTCATCAGGGATGCCATAGGATTCGCTGCCATGGATGAACATGTGGAGGTGAGAATCCATCCACCCCATGGCAACCTGAAGGACTGTGTGTAATTTAGGAAGGGGGATTGATGATGGGACCAAAACCGACCGCCAGATTTTGGGCTCGATGTATCTAAGGGTGATCCTCAGTTGATATGCGTACTTTAGTGTTGTTGGCATTTTATCGGTCTGTTCCTATCGGCAGATATGCTGTATTTTCTCCAACCTATTGAAACATAAGAATTAAATGATATTATTTGGCGGAAGAGGTAGGAGTCGAACCCACCAGCCACTTCAACAGCAGCTCAACGGCTTTGAAGGCCGCACACCCCACCGGGAGCGACGCTCTTCCGCCAGCAATAGTATCAAATCTGTGGTTAAGCGCTAGTACCAATCCGCCGGATCCAGGTCGTTTGCATTTGGTCACTTTTTTCTGGCGACGCTATGGGGTGGCTCTTCTGAATCGCAGCGCTAAAAATGTTCTATCTGGGAGTTTGCCTCGCAGTCGCCTCGATCACCTGCAACATCTGGCTGATGGTATCTGGAAATTTCATCTTCCAACCGTCATCTTCTCGAATAATGGTATACACCCTGATGGTACTTGCATGTTTCTCACCCTGGGTCATATTTACCCTCGCCAAAAAATGCACGATTTCTGGCCCTTCGTCAATTCGGCCTAAAACATCCTGGCTATCGACGACAAAATGCTGGCTATTGGCTGCGTACAAAATCTGATCTGCGAGTCTGTGCAAATAGAAATCTGCTGATGTCTCCCGAACCTTTTTAAGCGTCACTTTCTTGCCAAAAATTCTTTTCTGCAGATCTGAACGCCCAGTCCTGGTTTGTTGGCGAATCGAATTAACCATTAACTCTTTCAGTTCTGACATGCTTTTAGCATCCATCAATCT
>CAZAZB010000644.1:0-1992 GCA_964489485.1 uncultured Pseudomonadales bacterium
CCACTTGCAAACTTGTTGGTGTTCAAGATTCGTTACAGATTTGGAACCTGATCAGAGGAATAGATGTTGGTACTGAAAATAGAGGGTGAAGATGCCTAGATACGATTATCAATGTGCAGTGAATGGACGCATTCTGGAAGTCACTCATGGCATCAATACGACCCTCGAAACCTGGGGGGAACTGTGCAAAATGGTCGGCATACTGGCGGGAGACACGCCATTAGATTCACCGATTAAGAAGGTCATTACCACCGCGCCGATGGCGAATACGCCAAAAGGCGATAGCTGGTTAAAAAATCAGGGCTTCACCAAACTCGTTAAACGCAGTGATGGTACCTATGAGAATGTGACGCGTACCGGTACAGAAAAAAGGTTTCTGGATCCCAAGGACCCCTCAAGCATGCCTCATTTGCACAAGAAGATTAGTGACTGATAGGGCTAGATTTTGAACGGGCGTTTTCCCTAGTTGTCCTGTCCATTGTTGCCGCCCGGTTCCATTGCCAATCTTTCTTTTTCTATCAGAAAATCCATCACATCCAGCATTCTGGAAATGCCAACGCTCCTTGTCGTCCTCACCATATACTTGCCATGTACAATGATTGTAGGAACGCTTGCGACCAATAGGCGACGTGCCATTTGGTCCGCGCCCGCCATCTTTCGTGCGACCTCGGGTGAGTTGAACGCTCTTCGGTACTCTTCGGCAGTTGCTCCCTTGCCATCGATATAATCGGCAAGACGGCTGAGACTGGAAAAATTCCTCTTCACATCATGGACTTCACGGAAGAATGCCATGTGGTTTTGTTCCGTTATGCCTAATTTTTCCATGGTGTAGAAATGTTGTCCTAACAGGCGCCAATACTCACTTGAGATCGCAGGTGTTCTAACGAAGTTGATTTTGTCGGCATTTGCGATTGACCAGGCCGTCAGTTCCGGATCGAAGTTATAGCAATGGATGCAGGCATAGGAAAAAAATTCCATCACCTCGATTTTCTTGCTGCGCACTCGTCGAGGGTTTTCAAGGAGGGTGTAGTGTTCCCCTTCGATGTATTCACCCAGTAGTGGCGCATCTTTTACAACGAGTGTAGATAAGTAGCCCAGGATGACAATTACAATGACGGCGATGATACCAACGGCAATCTTCTGTTGGGCGAGGAATCCGGATGTTTTCTTTGCCATATACGCACTTCTCTGATGGTTGTTCAGTCATTGATTATAGGGAGTATGACGGGTGGATTGAAACTGGATTTGATCCTTGTCATGGATATTAACGTGAATAAGACAATTGTTGGCAACGTACTGGCGATTGGACGCTATCTTCTGGATAATCTCATCATTCACTGAAGAACAGGACGCGCAATGTCAACGCAAGAGCTAATAATGACCACTCTGGAAATCGCTGCTGAAAAGTGTGGTGATATAAATGCCGCTGTGTATGAACGATATTTTCAAAAATCTCCGGGTTCAGAAGAATTGATGACACACATCGACCATCTGGTTCGCGGGAAAATGATGGAAGAGGTGATGCGCCTGATCATGCTTGAAGATACCTCTGCCGAAGACGAATATCTAATATTTGAGATGAAAACCCACGAGGAAGCCTACAGTGTTATCCAGGATATGTATGGTGCCTTGTTAACGGCGATATGGGAGATAATACGCGAGGGTATTGGTGACCAGTGGACAGAAGAATTTGAGGGTGCATGGGAAGAGAGGGTCACCGCACTTCTCATTGCCATCAGGAGCCATAGCCCGAAACGAAAAATTCAGGATAAATAATGAGGTTCCCTGGATGTCTTTATTCGTTTTGTCAGATGGATCGGTGTCAGTTCGGAGCCGAATGGTACTTACTTTAAGGGAATCGAAAGGCGGTTAGACTTCTGATTTAGATGTGATCTGTCCGCCACTCCACCATGGATATAACTTCTCCAGGCCGCGTGAGACTAGGCGTCCCCAACCCTCCCTGTAAGCTTGGCTCGCCATCCATGGCTCGCT
>CAZAZB010000645.1:0-1986 GCA_964489485.1 uncultured Pseudomonadales bacterium
AGATTTCACCTGCAAACTGCTAATTTGCCTGTGTCGTCGAATTCATACAGGTGAGTGCCACCAGACCGCGGCCTGAGCTATCACCAGAGCCATCACCAGAGCCAGAATCAGGTGCGGCCATTGATGATTTGGGCGAAATACTATTGAAGAATATTGGATTCCATGTAACCTGTGCGCAAACCTGAGAGATGGAGATATTGCCATTAGTCATTCAACTATTGAAAAGTTTCAGCTACCCGGTGTTCGACATATTGTTGCAGTGGCATCAGGCAAAGGTGGCGTAGGTAAGTCGACCGTCGCCGCGAATCTGGCGCTGGCGATTGCTGCCACCGGCAAGAGAGTAGGTTTGCTCGATGCCGATATCTACGGTCCCAGCCTTGGCACCATGATGGGCGTTGCAGCAGGCACCAAACCTGATGTTGTAGACGACATGCTTCAACCGATTATTGCCCATGGCATTCAGTGTATGTCCATGAGTTTTATCGCATCAGAAAAAACACCTGCCGTCTGGCGAGGGCCTATGGCGAGTGGCGCGCTACAACAATTGTTGACCCAGACAAACTGGGCTGCGGTGGACTATCTGGTCGTGGATATGCCGCCGGGAACAGGCGATATTCAACTGACGCTGGCACAGCGTGTGCCACTGACCGGTGCGGTGATTGTCACTACGCCACAGGATATTGCGTTGCTGGATGCCAGAAAGGGAATTGAGATGTTTCGCCGGGTTGAAATACCGGTACTTGGTATTGTCGAGAATATGAGTACCCATGTTTGTTCCAGTTGCGGGCACGAGGAAGCCATCTTTGGCACGGGTGGAGGAGATGCTATTGCGGTCGAGTATGGGACCACGATGCTCGGGCAACTGCCACTTTCATTGTCAATTCGTGAGCAGGGCGATCAGGGAACGCCAACCGTGATTGCCGAACCGGAGGGCAGTGCTGCCAGGACTTTTCTTGACGTAGCAAAGAAAATGTTGGCGACTACTGAGGCATCAACCGGGCAGTCCGGACCGAAGATAAGCATTGTTAACGACTAAAATTCATATCAGGGCTGAAGGGTAGAACGCGAACAAGGGATTCTGGAAGTGCGTTTTATGTTTGTGTCATCTTTAGTTCTTTAGAGGTAATAAATGTCGATCAAGTCAGACCGTTGGATCCGCCGCATGGCACAAGAGAACGAAATGATTTCACCTTTTGAAGCTGGGCAGGTCAGGCGTTCGGAAGCTGGTGAGCGGGTCATTTCCTACGGCACATCAAGCTACGGCTATGACGTACGGTGTTCGGAAGATTTCAAAATCTTCACCAATATTCACTCAGCCACCGTGGACCCCAAGAATTTTGATGAGAAGAGCTTTGTCGATGTAACAGGTAGCACCTGTATTATCCCGCCAAACTCATTTGCACTGGCACGAACAATTGAATACTTCAGAATACCGCGAAGTGTTCTGACGATTTGCCTTGGTAAATCCACCTACGCGCGTTGCGGCATCATCGTTAATGTCACACCGCTGGAACCTGAATGGGAGGGGCATGTCACATTGGAATTCTCTAACACGACCAACCTGCCCGCAAAAATTTATGCTAATGAAGGCGTTGCCCAGATGCTGTTCTTCGAATCAGATGAGGAATGTGAAACATCCTATGCAGATAGAGGCGGCAAGTACCAGGGGCAAACCGGCGTGACGCTACCAAAGGCGTGATGCCCTATTGCTGTTAAAAATTAGCGATTAGAGCCCTTTCACCGTCTTGCCGTCAAATTCTGCTTCTTTGAGGAGTAGTTCAAAGCCTTTACCGTTCTTCTCTTCCTGCAATAGACGAATTAGCATGAACTCGTATTCTGGCGCCAACCAGAAGGTAGTGATTCTGGTGCTGTTTTGACGAACCCGTGTGGCTTTAACCGTTTTGATTTTGCCAATCGGGGTGTCAATATCTTCTTCTCCGGTAACGGTAAACACATAATTCTTGATCTTACCCTGGTCAGCAATCT
>CAZAZB010000646.1:0-1985 GCA_964489485.1 uncultured Pseudomonadales bacterium
ACAATATTTGTGCCAACTAGATAACTCCTTGATTATAAACAATATAATCCTAGCAGGTGAAGTTTTCGTGGTGGGTTTAACCAGTCGAATGGTGAAATTCACTAATCACAACAACTGAGTAGCTGGGTGGCCTGAATAGTATCTGACAGGGTTTGTCAGTAACCGTATTTCAAGGTGTCGATGCGCTTGAGTATGCCATTCTCGAATCGTAGCTGGCGGATGAATTGTCTTGAACCTCGATTATAGGTCCATAGTCGAATAATAACCCCACCGGTCGTACGTTCAGCGGGCAAGAGAGGGTGCGGTTGAGTATATATGTATCGATTTTCGACCCATGTCTCTTCAAATGTGGGTTCGCCGCACTTGTTAAGAACATCACCGTAGTGATCTCCACGAGCAATGAGGTGCGTTCCACATCGAAACCCGTAGCTTGGCAGTGCCAGCATGAGTAAGAAGAATAGTGAAAATAGCCGAATCATTCGAGTCTCCAGATTGGAGATACGGTAACACTGTTTATCTGAATATCAACTGAATCCCGATCACTGTGAGTAGAATTGATACAAACGTCAAACCTGTAAAAGCTCAGCCATCCTGGCCAGAACAATAGTTACCAGAGCAATAGTGCATATTCCATTTTGTGGCTTTCCCTGTGCTGGACAAAGATGGCACACTAGCGGCACTTGATGACGGGCAGCTTCCGCGTTTCGTCGTAAATGACTCAGAATGATAAATCTGGAGTGCACTATGTTTGATCTACATTACTGGCCAACACCCAATGGCAAAAAAGTAACCATCCAACTGGAAGAATGCGGTCTCGACTATAACGTCGTTGAGTGCAATATAGGTCGGGGTGATCAATTTACGGATGAGTTTCTTAATATCAATCCAAATAATAGAATGCCTGTGCTGGTCGATCATGAACCAGCTGACGGAGGTGATCCCATCTCGATTTTTGAATCGGGTGCCATGATGATGTATATCGCGGAAAAAACAGGGAAATATATGCCAGCGGACATGCGAGGTCGTTACGATGTCATTCAATGGGTCGTTTGGCAAATGGCGAATCAAGGACCGAAAACAGGAGAGTGCGGTCATTTTCGGCGGCTCGGTGAGTCGTCTGGTGATCAAAGCTACGCTATCACCCGGTTTACCGATGAAGTGAATCGCTTCTATGGTGTCCTGAATAACCAATTGTACAAACAGCGATATCTGTGTGGGGATGAATACACCATTGCAGACATGATTTGTTATCCCTGGACGGTTGGCTGGGAAGGTCAGGGCCAGGATATCAATGATTTTAAGTATTTTAAGCGGTGGTTCGAAGAACTCAGCGAGCGACCTGCCGTTCAAAAAGGGATGAGTGTCGGCAGTGATTTTGGCAACGACTACTCAAAAATGTCAAAAGAAGAAAAAGTGGCACTTCGGAAAATGCTCTATAACCAACGTGCCAGACCGGTTCCACCGACAGGTGGCCTGGATGCCTAGTCGTCAGTACCGTTAAATGTCCATTACCATTGTTATTCCTTGTTTCAATGAGGCAGACAGGCTCAGCTTGTCTGGAATCAAGACGCTCTGCCTGGCTCATGAAGTTGACCTGCTATTGGTCAATGATGGGTCAACCGATGCCACCTGGCAAAAGCTGCTTCACCTGCAAGAAATTCACGGGGACAGTCTAAAGCTTTTGGATATGCCGAGTAATGCTGGCAAAGGTGAGGCGGTTCGATTGGGTATGATGATGGCCATTGAACAGGGAGCAACCGAAGTTGGGTATCTCGATGCAGACTTTGCAACTTCTGCTGTGGAAATGCTTCGACTCAATGACGTTCTTCAGTCCAGCCCTGGCTGCCAGGTATTAATTGCCGCACGTTGGCTGCACCTTGGGGCGAACATTAAACGATCATGGCCAAGGCATTATACAGGACGGATATTTGCGACTATTGCGTCGCTTATGCTTAGGATGCCGGTATACGATACTCAATGTGGAG
>CAZAZB010000647.1:0-1984 GCA_964489485.1 uncultured Pseudomonadales bacterium
CCTGCAACCGATTCGCATGGCGGGCATGTTTGTCACTATCATTCAACGGGCGGCTGTTGCCACAGACCGTCTATTTGAAATATATGATGCAGAACCGGAAATTGTTAATAATCCTAGCCATGAAACATCTGAAAATATTCGTGGTGATTTTGAATTTCGCAATCTTGGTTTCACCTACCCGCGTACAGACAAACCGGTGTTACAGGGGATCAATCTGCATATCTCACCCGGTGAATCTATCGCTATTGTTGGGCGGGTCGGTTCTGGGAAGTCGACGCTGTTGAAACAGTTCACCCGAATGCTGGATGCGAGCGAGGGGGAGCTGTTGCTGGACGGACACAATGTAAAAGACTACCCCTTGTTACAGCTACGAACTCAAATCGCACAGATCTTGCAGGATCCTTTTCTTTTTGGAGAACCGCTTCGCAATAACATCAGCTACGATGATCCAGAAAGGCAAATGGAAGTTATCTGGGACTCGGCTGAGGCCGCTGCGCTGCGCGATACGATTGAGGAGTTTCCCGCACAAATGGAAACCCTCGTGGGTGAAAGAGGCGTTACCCTGTCCGGTGGTCAAAAACAACGCACAGCCCTTGCACGTGGCCTGATCAGAAATGCGCCTGTGCTGATCCTGGATGATTGCTTTAGTAGTGTGGATACGGAAACCGAAGAACATATTCTTACCCGGTTAAAAGATATGCGCAAAGGAAAAACAACTATTCTTGTCTCTCATCGGGTTTCAACCTTGCGTCATTCAGACAGGATAATCGTCCTGGAAGAAGGGCGAATCGTAGAGATGGGTAGCCACGATGAATTGCTTGCATTGCAGGGTATCTACGCTGATCTTGAACGGGTTCAGACCGAAGGCGGCAGCATGTCAAGACGGGAATCTGAAGTGATACCGGAGACCGTTTGAAATGAGCGACGTCACGCCCGGACAATCGTCAGAGGAAGAGCGGGATCACTCTTTATTTGAGGCGGAGCTATCAGGTGCTGTGCTCAATATGCAGCTTTTCGCTCGTATTGTGCAATGGTTAAAGCCCTATCGCCTGCGACTACTCGTTAGTGGTGTCTTGATTCTGGTGGCCAGTTACTGCGCGGTGATCATGGAGATCATCATTAGTCGCGTGTTGGTGGACTATATCATCGTCGGCGACACCCGTGGGTTAATGCCGGATCTTGGCATGATCGGACTGACGCGTCAGGTCGAAGTCTTTCTGGGTATTGAACCCATCTTTGCCGCCGGGTTTATTTTTAGTGTACTGATGGCGGTCTTTGCGATCACCGGGCATGCTCATCGTCTTTTGCTTGTCGATGCGATTGTGAGGTCGCTTCGCGATTTACGCCAGGATCTATTTGCCCATCTGGAAACCAGGCCAAGTTCTTTCTACGACAAGGTGCCTGTAGGGCGCATCATGACGCGGGTGACTAACGATGTAGAAGCACTCTATGAAATGCTTCGCGGTATGGGTAGTTTGATTGGCGAGTTTGTTCCTTTCTTTGTTGCGCTTACCATCATGCTGGCGACAAGCGTCAAGTTGACATTGATCTTGTTGCTCCTGGTGCCAGTGGTGGGGATAACAACCTTTTTCTTTCGCAAAGCTACGCGGGAAGTCTTCCGTCTTGTTCGTAATACCGTGTCTTCACTGAATCAAAACCTTCAGGAAAACCTGTCCGGCATGCAGGTGGTGCAACTGAGTCAGCGTGAGGAGAGAAATTTTGAAGTCTATACCGGGATTAACAAAGAGAATCGTCGATTTGAGTATCGCTCTATCAATCTCGCCACAGTTTATGGCGCGTTCAACGACAGCCTGGCAGCGATTGGTCTTGGTGTCATTATCTGGTACGGCGCAGGTTCAGTGGTTCAGGACGAAATGACCGTGGGCGGCGTTATCTTGTTCACGCGTTTTATGAACATGTTGTTCAACCCGGTGGTGTTGCTGGGTGAGCAGCTCAACGTATTATTTCGGGCAATGGCAAGTGG
>CAZAZB010000648.1:0-1978 GCA_964489485.1 uncultured Pseudomonadales bacterium
CGGCACAGTATTAGAGATAAGTATTGTGTCCCCAGAATTCTGAGGAACGAAACCCAACAAAAATCATCCTTCATCAAAACAACCCTCAAAATCACCATTCACCGCCCAATCCGATTGGATTATTCCTCTATGGATATAACGATGTATGCTCGAATATGACCAATCGACAGGAGATTGAGCATAGCCATGTTTTACCGGATTATAATGAATATAATCCACATGTCTCTTAAAATCAATCTCGTCTCGGATCAAATGCTCCCAATAGCGACGTTGCCAAATCCCCCGTTCTGCTTTTTTCTTCGGCTTGTAGAAATACGTTCGGTTTGTGGCAATTCACGAGAAAATGCGCTTTTAATTAATCGCTAACGCATTGGATAATCCGCGTCATTTTCAGGCAATTGCCAGAGCGTATGTAGATGATCAGGAAGAATGACAATCGCGTCGATAATAAAAGGATGATTTTGTTTGATTCCCGCAAATGCTACACGTAATTTATCGATATGATCTGTTAATAGTGTTTTACCGTTCGACTAGATTGACGATGAAGAAATAACACGCTCCTGGAATGTTGGCTCGACGGTATTGCATGGTTGCTTTGTTTTGGTGTAAACAGGGTTGTTTGTTGGGTTTCGTGCCTCAACCCAACCTACCGTGCTGACGTTTCATGACCCATTGAATGACATCCCCGCCCTCACTACAGACACCGAGGAGTGCCACAGGTTTTTATCCGGAGAGATCACCAGGGACGGTTCTTTGTCCTCGTGAAACGGGCATAGTCCGAGATAGTCCTTGCCGTATTTTTTCAGCTCAATACCGGACGATTCAGCCAGGCGCACCAAAGCCACTTCGTGTTTTAGGCGGTCAATTTCATTGTTGGGTATGCGTGCCATAGGTATTTTCCTCAAAAAACTTGCCAATAGTCTTTACTGCGTATATCATTATAGACACTTATGTTACTTTTCAGCAAGACTTATTTATGAGGCATATACAATGACCATTCAAGCTCACTACTGGATTCAAGGTTTGGATATGTCACTCTTCGCTGAACGTCTGCGCTTGCTCAGGCAAGCCCGCAACATTACACAAGTTCGATTAGCTGAACTGCTGGAAGTCAGCCCTCGGGTTTATAATCGCTGGGAGAAAGGCGGCAATGTGCCGCATTTCGATACCATCGTGAAGATTGCCGATATTCTTCAAGTAGCCCTAGATGAACTGGCAGGACGGCAGGAACCATCACAAAATTTGAAGATCAGGAACTACCAGTTACGCCAACTTTGCCAGCAATGCGATACCTTGCCCGATGCCGATCAACAAGCCTTGATTGTAATGATGGACAGTTTGGTGAAGAAATCAGATGTGACAAGGGTCATCGGCAAGATGGCACACGGTTAATCAATTACAGCGAGGAAACGATTATGCAAGCAGCTAAACAGGAAGCACTTAACACCATCAACCAACTGCCGGAAAACACTGATATGGATGAGATTATGTACCGGCTTTATGTACTGGATAAAATCAGGAAGGGACAAGAGGCCGTGGAACAAGGCAAGACCATCACCAGCGAGGAACTCAAACGGGAGATTGATTCATGGTGATTTGGTCGGAACCGGCCAAGGCTGATTTACGTTCTATCCATGATTTTATTGCCCACGATTCCCAGCACTACGCCAAAAAGGTGACTCAAGATATTCGGGAGAAAACAGATGTGCTGGATGATCTGCCGAAGGTTGGCAAGAAAGTAGCCGAACTCAATATTGAGGCAGTCAGGGAGTTATCGCTGTATTCCTACCGGATCATTTATGAGATCAAAAGCCGAGGCGTTTTTGTGCTGGCTGTGGTGCATAAACGGCGAGATTTGATGGCAGGGGATATTGAGCGGTGAGAGAAAAAGCAGCCCCGCAATACGGGGCTAAGAGATTACTGATGGGGCTATGTTGAATAGAGTGGGTAATTAAATTTTAATTTCCCACATAAAAAG
>CAZAZB010000649.1:0-1970 GCA_964489485.1 uncultured Pseudomonadales bacterium
GTGAGAATTCGAGCGAAAGTAAATCATATTGCACCCCGCAAAACCAGTGCTCTAGCAGGCGCCAATGAAGGGCTATCAGCGACTTTTATTAGCGGAAGCGAGTTTGTAGAATCCGGGAAGCATCAACCCCCAAAGCGGTAGCTATGCCCCTGCTTCGCCCAGGAATGAAAACCGGCGGTTTTTGCTTGTTTGCGGAAGTCTTTCCAGTTATCTCCATAGTGCATCAATATCATTTTTTGCTTGAGCTTGTCGTCTAGCCCTGATAGTTCGTCGATGGATGCATGGACACCTGCAGTGAATAGCTGGCAGTCATGAAAAATGATCTCGAAATTGAAAAGATCATCAAAGGAGTACAGCAGATCCGGGTCGAACCGCGTATCCGAACTGTAGAGAACCCGATCATCGATTATGACGCCACAGCTCCAGAATGCCTCGCGCCATGATTGAGCACTATCTGGAAAGTGCATGGTTCTTGGCATTTTCACATTGATGCCGCCGACGGTCGCCTCCCAGGTTTCTCTGGGGTAATGTTTGAGTTTGGTCGGCCTGATGATGTTCCAGAAATCTGAAAATCCCAGATCTTCTGATTCACCCTTTTCCGAGCCGCCTCGAAGTGATCTATTCCATAGAATATCTTCGTAGGTTTTGTTGATGATCATGCTGGGCTTCTGTCGGGTGACATATCTGCCCATAAGCTGTGCTTCTTCCAGACCACCAATATGATCCGAATGGCTATGTGTAATCAGATAGTTCTGTATCGAGGTAATGGGCAGGGAGACATTGTGCAATGCCTGGGAACATCTTGTTCCACAGTCCACCAGAAGATGATCCTTACCCTTGGTGATAAGAATGTTGGTCTGGTTGAGTGTTTTCGCAAAGGCTGAGCCTGTACCGATAAAGTACAGCGACAGGTCGCCACTGGTCGTCAGCTTGACTGCTTTTTTCCGCTTGCTCGATATCTTCATCTTGTCCAGCAATGCATTAGACTTTCAGGATTATAGGTCTTGAGGAGAACAGGTCTCAAGGATTATAGCCGGATCAATCAGCCTGACCCAGCAAATAGTGTGAAGAATGTGAACTACTCCTCGCTATTTCCACACAGAGATGTCTCCGATAGGATGAAAATCACGATAGTTCGGTCGCTGTTCTCATGATGCTCGCAATGTCTAATGTATTGACAAAGACGATCTCAGGCGTCAACAATGATCTGGAATACATATCCTGATGGTGAACTGATGTCTTTGTTTGGTGAAAAGTGCGCAAGATGCGGTAAGAAAACGCGACATGAAGTTGAAGGTGCAGCGACTTGTGAACCCTGTGAAGAAGAAATGAAATTGCTGCTGCAGGCAGAGGGTGAGGCAACACGGCCTTGTCCCGTCGATGGTGAAATGATGAAGAAGGATATTGCTCACATGTTGGTGATTGACCGTTGTCCAAAATGCCAGGGTATCTGGCTGGATGGCGGAGAACTCGAGCGGATCAAAGGCGGCGTCGAGGCGAATGCGTTGATGGCGATGGCAAATGGATTCACAGGGCCATTTGTCTGAGAGAACAGTCTGAAAGAACAGTTTAAAAGAACCGTCTGATAGAAGCGGTCTGACAACATGCAGCCGAATGAAAAAAGGAAACTTGAACAATGAATCTACTGGGTGAAGCCGCGGGTGTCATGCCTCAGGTCATCGCGTTAAGGCGTAAAATACACGCCAATCCTGAACTGGGCAATCAATTACCAGAGACCACCGCGGCCGTCGTTGAAGCGCTGGGGGATCTTGATCTGGACATTAGATATAGCAAGGAAACAACCAGCCTGGTGGCAACACTGCATGGCTCTGGAAATGGACCGCGCATCATGCTGAGAGGAGATATGGACGCGCTGCCGATGCCGGAAAACAACGATCTGCCATTTGCATCGATGAATGAGGGGCGAATGCATGCCTGCGGTCATGATGCCCACACGGCGATGTTGATGG
>CAZAZB010000650.1:0-1964 GCA_964489485.1 uncultured Pseudomonadales bacterium
CTTTCGGTTTAGTGAACAGGGCACACTATGCGTGCCCAGAATGTCCAGTGATCCGCGGGATAGCGAGGAGCATACCGCGGAAATCAGTGAGAGATTGCCCGGAATACTGAAAAGTGAAACGGGCTCTCTGGTGTTGTTCACATCGTGGAAGCAAATGCTCCGGGTACTTGATGACATTGACCCGGCATTTGCAGAGACTATCCTCAGTCAGGGTTCTCTCGCCAAGGCGGAGATTATCAGTCAGCATAAAAAACGTATTGATCAGGGTAAACAAAGTTGCATCTTCGGATTGGCAAGCTTTGCAGAGGGCATCGATCTGCCTGGAAAATACTGTGCTCATGTGGTGATTGCGAAGATCCCATTTTCTGTTCCTGTTGACCCTGTTGGTGCAACCTTGAGTGAATGGATCGAGGCAGAAGGAGGAAATTCATTCCAGGAGGTCATGATACCTGATGCGGCCCTTAAGATGGTTCAGGCATGTGGTCGATTGCTGCGGACCGAAACTGACACAGGCAAGATCACGATATTGGACAAACGGCTATTAACCCAGCGATATGGTGCCCAGCTTCTCAATGCCTTGCCACCATTCAGCCGTGAAATGGGTTAAAGGCAATGACGAACGTATTTTCCAGCCAATCCAGAGATGAATATCGCGCAGCATTTGAACGACTAGCACGGGAGAAAGGGATTACCGATCCCGGCTATTATGAGGCGCTGCTAACGATCGTCGACCTGATCGAAAAAAAGCATGATCGCAAAAGCGTACTAACGGTCGGTATCGCTGGTGCCCAGGGAAGTGGTAAATCGACCCTGGCGAAATTACTTGCCGCTGTATTGGAAAATGTGGCAGGGCGAACCAGTTGTGTCTTGTCGCTGGATGATTTCTATAAGACGCAGCAACAACGACAAGTGATGGCACAATCCGTCCATCCACTATTTTCTGTTAGAGGCGTGCCCGGTACACATGATATGGAATTGTTGAAAAGTGTGGTTGCGAGTCTGAAGACAGGAAAACTAACCCGCCGTCCCATATTTAACAAGGCAGAGGATGACAGAGAAACAGAGGTGGTGGCGATTGATCCTGTAGATGTCATCCTGTTGGAAGGGTGGTGTTGGGGTGCGAAACCGCAACAGGATAGTGAGCTTGTTTTACCGGTCAACCAACTGGAGGCAGAAAAAGACGCGAGTGCTGTTTGGCGCTGCGCGGTAAATAAAGCTCTGGCATCAGAAGAGTATCAGCAGGCTTTTGATAACGATGTAATGGTCTTTCTCGCAGTGCCTGGCATGGCATCCGTAGTTCGTTGGCGAACACAACAGGAACAGGCTCTCAAAGTTGGATCTCACATCATGACTGAAGCTGAAATTCGACTATTCATCATGTACTACGAGAGAATTTCTCTGGCTATGTTGCAGGATCTACCAGCACGTGCTGACCTGACTTTTGACCTGAACGAAGACCACAAAATCTCGCTGCGGTCTGGCCTCTAGCACCCCTTCCAATTTCTACCGGCCTAATCCGGGCCCTTTTTTTAGGCCACTCCTGTTTGGGACAATGAATCCGGGATGTTAAACTGATTCTATGTCTTTTCCTTCAACAGCGCTGTGTTCGTCGATGGTGATTCCCGGTAACCTCCATGCAGTCTTGACGCCGTTTTTACTTCGATTACCCCTGCTTCTCTCGCTACTGGCATCTAGCTCCATTGTTTTCGCTGAAGAAGCTCGAGTAGCTGATTCTATCTCTAACGGAAAGGACGTAGTCGCAGTAGACGTAGAGTCTGAAGTAGAGCTAGAGCGGGCAGTGGAGCCAGAAGACATAACGGAAGACGTCATTGTGAGTCCGGATGATTCTGCCATCGTAAAGTTCTTTGCAAAAAGTAAACGCAAGACAGAAAACCGGGGTAATAGAGCCGTGCAGTGGGTGGATTCATTTTTCAGCGATCCAGAGTACGAAATCGAAAATGCGT
>CAZAZB010000651.1:0-1958 GCA_964489485.1 uncultured Pseudomonadales bacterium
GACGCATCTTGTATCGCGGTGAATATTGGAGGCGTCGGGAATAGATCATGTTTTATAAAATGGATACCAGAACCGAATTTCAGACACTTGGTTTGTGCGCCACCAGAGCAATGGATGAGCCCGTGAATTTCTCCATGCATTAGATTTAACAGCTTGTAAACGATTGGTGCATAGCTTCGTGTCGGACTGAGAAGCGCTTGACCGACGGTGAGATCAGAGCCTTTCAGTTTATCGCCAAGTTTATAGGGGCCGCAGTAGACCAGGTCTTCCTGAACATTATCATCGTAGGATTCAGGGTAAGTCTCTGCATAGTAGTGGCAAAGCATGTCGTGGCGGGCGCTGGTGAGGCCGTTGCTGCCCATGCCACTATTTTCTAAATCTTCCAGCGCAGTTTGTCCCGTAGATGACAAGCCGACGATCGCCAGATCAGGAAGGATATGGTTAGGGATGATGTCTTTCTTTTTCATGATGGCCGCGGCACAGGAATCGACAATCAAGGTCCCGGTGAGATCTCCAACATCAGCTGTTTCACCGCCACCAGAATAGATATTGACACCCTGCTCGCGCAAAGCCTGCAGATAGGATTCGCTTCCTTCGATGAGCGCAGAAACGACCTCGCCGGGGCAGTTGAGTGCATTCCGGTTAATAGTGTTCGAGATCAGGATTCGGCCATTGACGCCGACGCAAAGGAGGTCATCGAGATTCATGACGATACTATCCTGCGCGATACCCTGGAAGACGCTGGCATCGCCTGTTTCCTTGTACTCAAGGTAGGCAATGATGGATTTTGTGCCACTTCCATCGGCGTGGATGATGTTACATTTCTCCGGATCGCCGCCGAGATAGTCTTCTGTGATTTTGCAGAAGGCACCGGGCATGGTTCCCTGGTCTAGTTTGTCGACCACCTTGTGGACTTCTAACTTGTCTGTACTGACGCCCCGGGCCTGGTACCGACCTCCGTCGCTTCCCGCAACCAGATATCCGGATCTATCCCTGGCGATGATCAATCCGCGGAATTGAAGCTGTCGAAATGCCTTGGCGACAGTATTAGCGGCTATGCTGTTATCTTGAGCCAACTTGCGAATGCTGGGTAATCTGTCCCCGGATTTCAACTCACCTGTATTGATTGCAAAATGGATAGTATCGATGATTTGCTGAAAAACGGGTGTCGGCGACGCGTTATCTATCTCTATCTTCATCTCACACCTGAATTGATGTTTGTATTACAAGTATAATACAGATATTCTGCGCTGCTGAATAGCGGTCACGATTTGTCAGGCAGCACTCTGATGAATCCCCTATAATGCGCGCTCTAAAAATTGAACTGCTCCTCAACAAGCAGTGGGAATCCTTGATGAGCACTCGGGTCACTATCGTTGATTATGATGCAGGTAATCTGCGCAGCGTGCAGCGTGCCTGCATGAAGGTCGGCATTGATGCAGATATTTCCGCGGACCCCGATGTTATTCGACAATCGGATAAGGTGATATTCCCCGGGGTTGGATCTGCGGTGACAGCGGTGGACACCCTGCAAAAACGTGGATTGGATATTGCGTTGAAGGAATTTTTCCAGAGCGGCAAACCTTTACTGGGTATTTGTCTGGGTCTACAGATTGTGTTGGAACACACAGAGGAGGGAGATAAAAATTGCCTGGGTCTGGTTTCCGGAGCCTGCCAGCGTTTTGAATTCAATGACAGATCAATAAAGGTGCCACACATGGGATGGAACGAAGTTGAGATAACGAACAGTCACCCCATGCTAAGAAATATCGAATCAGGCGACGAAGTCTACTTCGTCCACAGCTATTATGCTTTGTTAGAAAATTCAGCAGAGACACTTGGAACCACAGAATATGGTGGTACTTCTTTCTCCAGTATTATCGCCAGAGATAATTTGTTTGCGACGCAGTTTCATCTGGAGAAAAGTGGTGAGGTAGGTTTGAGGTTGTTGGCCGGAT
>CAZAZB010000652.1:0-1950 GCA_964489485.1 uncultured Pseudomonadales bacterium
GATTGGACAATGCACTCGGTGATAGTTACTGGGTGCCAGGTAAATAGTGATAAAACTGCCATCAATGAATTCGTTAGTGTCACTCGATGCCATGAGTTTTTCCAGCGAGTAGGTTATTCCCTTCGCCTGAAAGATCTGATTCGCTTCAATTCTGCCAACAGCTGAAACTGTTCCGTCAGCGGGGCAGCAAATGTCGCCGTTAATAGCACGAGCGCCTGGTAATAACTCGCGGGTAAAGAAGTCGTTGAAATGGCGAAATTCTGTTGGAGATTGCCTTGCCGCTTCGGTCATATCCACCTTGTAGATACTTATAAAGCTGCGGATACAGAAATTTTTCAGCCAGGCTAACTCGGCATTTGCAAGCAGACCGACCAGCCGGGAAAGGGCATGATGAGGCACCAGGCGTTGCAGAAGAATGAACAGATTAGGCATTACAGGTTAGATCAGATTTCAATGGGTGTATCAGGATCGTTACCATATTCAGACCAGGAACCATGGTAGGCGCGTATGTCGTACCCAAGTTCTTTTCCGATGAGGTAGGTCAGACCTGATCGATGATGAGATTGGCAATGAGTGATTATCTTTTTGTCTATCGATAATCCCCGTTTGTTCAGGATGTCCTGAATATCCGATCGCATCTGGCGATGGTTATCATGATCCATTGTTTCGAGCCAATCGAGGTTGATCGCACCGGGTACATGTCCTCCTCGAGCGGCGACCACCTTTGTGCCGGCATACTCTTCAGGTGAGCGCGCATCCCAGATAAGAATATTATCATCTCCAATACTCGAGATGACATCTTCCTTCTCGGCAATAAATCGAGTGTCTATATTTAGACGACAAGTTGTGGGGGTAATGCCCGGTGTCTCAGTTGTGACCGGGAGACCAGCGGCCAACCAGCCATGCAGGCCGCCGTTGAGATAACTGCTTTTCTTGTGGCCGATGACATCCAGAGTCCAGATAAACCTGCCTGCCCAGCCACCACCTTCATCATCATAGACAAGGATCTGTTTTTCAGGAGAGTAACCGATGCGGGAAAAAAATTGATTGAGCTGATCGATGCCGGGTAATTTCCCCACAGCAGGCTTGATACCTGCAACGATGTCTACCGGAGACACATGGATGGCACCGGGGATATGCCCTGCTTGATATGCATCAGCAGAACAAAGGTCAATGATCATTAGATCCGGGTCATTGAGGTGAGACTGAAGTATATCCGGTGTAACAATCAGAGGCAGCATGGATAGAGTTTGTCATTAGAGGTCCAACATGAATTGTACACTATGGTTTTGACAGTCGGTGGAACTTCTCAGGAATCATGCCCGGTGATTGTTTCTACCACTCATGTCTGCCAGGCCAGTAAAGGAATCGCAGCGCCTCGCAGTTTTTAGCCGGTTTTTCAGTTAACATAGCGGTTTTTATAAAGACGGACCTTAGCCACCGCCTATGGGCAATCACTCGCAAAACCTTGTCTGGATGGATCTGGAAATGACCGGACTCGATCCGGAGTCGGAGAGAATTCTTGAGATTGCGACGATTATCACAGACTCCAACCTCAATATTATTGAAGAGGGCCCTGTCGCTGCCGTTAAGCAGAGTGAATCGCTGATTGGCGCCATGGATGAATGGAATACCGAGCATCATAATGCATCGGGGTTGATCGATCGTGTTCGCACCCAGGGCTTGCCAGAATCAGAAGCAGAGCAGATTACATTAGATTTTATTGCGCAACATGTGGCATCAGGCAGTTCGCCGCTTTGTGGAAATAGCATTGGTCAGGATCGGCGGTTTCTGGTCAAGTATATGCCCCGTCTGGAAGACTACCTTCACTATCGAAATCTTGATGTCAGCACGGTTAAAGAACTCGCTGTACGTTGGCGACCCGATATTGCAGCCCGGATACAGAAGAAAGGTACTCACCGGGCGGTGGATGACATAAAGGAATCAATC
>CAZAZB010000653.1:0-1944 GCA_964489485.1 uncultured Pseudomonadales bacterium
AACTTCCGTTGGCTGCACTGTTCCAGGCTCCAACAATCGATGCGCTAGCCCGTCTCGTACATGGTGAAAATTCAGATGTAAAATGGTCTACCCTCATGGCGATCCAGCCAAATGGTTCACGACCGCCACTCTTTTTTGTTTCAGGTAGTACTTTTAAGCAGTTAATCTCACGACATTTAGGTCCCGACCAACCATTCTTTGGGTTTGAGGATTTTGGGGTAGATGGAAAAAAATCGGTATATACCCGAGTTGAGGATCTTGCGGCCTATTACGTTAAAGAGTTGCGTACGTTTAAACAAAACGGTCCCTATTTGCTGGCGGGGTTTTGTTTTGGTGGTCTGGTGGCGTATGAAATGGCGCGCTTGCTGACAGAGCAAGGTGAGAAAGTCGCACTGCTGGCACTCATTGATACGGTTAATCCTGCCTGCCCCCGGCAGGGAATGGAAAATTCCGCTAGCCAATATAAACAACATTATATTGACCGGCTGCTTGCGGTTCGGCATCGGGATAAACCAGCCTTTCTGGCCAGGACGGTATTCGGAAAAATGAGGGAAATGCTTAGAGTTGATCATGAAAAAATAAAATTTCATATCCAGAAGGCTATTTGCACGGTGTGTCTGACATTGGATATTCGCATTCCCATAAATCTCCGGGATTTTTATATTGTGGAAAATTATGTTGAAGCAATTGGTGTTTATAAACCAAAAAAATACAATGGGAAGATAGTTCTGTTTAGATCGATGGGGTCTGAGGGTCTGGCAAACCTGAGTGAGGATCTGGGCTGGGAGGGTGTGGCAGAAGGTGGCGTGAAGGTGCACAACGTTCCGGGCAATCACATGAGTATGATTGAAAATGATAAACATGTTGGAATTCTGGCAAAAGAGCTAAGTGTTGAAATAGAGCAATCCTGAACACAGAATCAGGATCTGAAATTATTGGTGTGCGTGAAAAATATTTGGATGATTAAGATGTCGTCAACGGTGTGCCACAGGATAGTTCGAGAACCACTGATTAGTTTGGGGGAGGTCCATCTTTTTTGCATTTCTATGGAATATCCAGAACATCGTATTCAGGAACTATCCGACATGCTTTCACGTAACGAAGCCAGGAAGAGAGATCGGTTTCATTTTGCAAAGGATAGAGAGCGATATGTTATTCGGCATGGAACTCTGCGCGAAATCATTGGGCATTATCTGGGTGTGCCCGCCTGTGATGTCGATATTGAGCACACCAAATATGGTAAACCCGTCATTATGGAGAATGATGCGGATTCGTGGCTACAGTTTAATTTAAGCAGTGCCAATGACGTGGCATTGATCGCAGTAACACACACGAATCCTGTTGGTGTGGATATCGAATATATTGTTGATGACTTTCAATGGCAGGATATTGCATTGAGGTATTTCTCACCGGGGGAAATTGAACAGCTGTTTTCCCTGCCAGAAAAATCACGCAAGAGAGCATTCTTTGATTGCTGGACACGCAAGGAGGCGTACGTTAAAGCCAGGGGGGAAGGTTTGTCTGATTCCCTGGATGGATTTGAAGTGTCACTACATCCTGAATTCCCGGCAGCATTGCTTAACCACGATGGCGGTCCACATGAATCCAGCCGATGGTCATTGCATGATGTTGCGCTAGGGAGTCAGTATGCCGCTGCATTTGCCACCGAAGGACGGGTTAGTGAATACAAGTTTTGGGATTTGCGCTAAAGGGCATTACTGAATCAAGAGGCGTACTGCTGGGTAGCGAAGCATGCTGCCACAGTTTTTGTACTGCGAGAGGACGGGTCGCGGGGAATGGAAATAGCGGTAAAGCACAAACATGGCATGCACCGCACTTGTCCCAAGCGTTGAGAATTAACTTATTGATTCGTAAAGAACAATAAGTAATGGTACCGAGGGCCGGAATCGAACCGGCACTCCCGTGAAGGAACCGGATTTTGAA
>CAZAZB010000654.1:0-1932 GCA_964489485.1 uncultured Pseudomonadales bacterium
GAATCATGACAAATTAGCTCATTTTATTGTGTTTTTGATATTGTCCTGTTGTATGAATTTTTCTTTTCCAGAGAGTGGTAAGTATCCACGTAAAATTAATTTAACCTTTTAAGAAAACGCAACCTTGTAGGTTGTTCCAATATTAGAAAGCACCTGAAATAATTCTTGTTTAAGCGAACGATAAGACTCATAGGCTGAAAAAGGAAGCCACTCGTATTTTATTTTTCGCCATATAATCTCAATAATATTTAACTCAGGTGAATAAGGGGGTATACGATAAATCGTCAAACCTCTTTCTTTCCATGCTTCAAGATTATCATTAAACTCATTACTTGTATGAGTTGATGCGTTATCAATCACAAGAGTAGTTGGGTTTTCAATTTGATGCGAAAACGCATCAATACATGCTACAACTATAGAACTGTTAATTGACCCTTCAAAAACAAAAGAATTGAATTTGCAATCTCTATTAACAAAACGGGTGTAATTCAAAGTGAGGGGAAATCATTCTGTTTAGCATAAGTATCCCAATAATTACCCCAAAGTCCGTTGGCACGCATCGTCCGTAACGCCAACATGCTCTCAGCATTCTCGACCTTCCACCATGCCCCTGATATTTTCATGCGCTCCTGGATGACGTAGCGATGACCACTTTCTATCTTGCCTGAACCAATGGGAAGTTCTTTCCGTATCGCCTCCGAGTAATTAAACTGGTCAGGGCGGTTACGCATATACCGAAGACACGCACGCACCGGTGCATCTTTGTCTTCCACTGATACCGGTTCCAGATGGATCTCCAGGGCTGCAAGCAACGCATCCTTCTCTCCGGCTTTCATTCGTTCTTTCTGTGTTTTAAGCCAGCCCAGATGATCCGCCGCACAGCTCTTGCTTGCTGCGGCAAGGTAGTCACACAGGTGATAGAAATCGATCAGGTAGCTACCCTGTCCACCAAATACCCGTTCCATTTGATTCGGAATCCAACGGGCACCATCGCCAACACCGTGGATTTTTGTCTGGTCGTTTAGCCCTATAGCTGATGCGCAACTGAGCAGTTGATCGCCTGCTTGATCCACGTCGCCCGTGGTCGCGGCAAAGATAGGGCTAACGTCACCTGGCTTATAGACAAGTCCCAGACGAACTTCATTCCAGCCGACTGTACGAGTCTTGCGTTGATCTCCCTCACAGGAAGGATCTGTGGTGACCATGGGAACCATGGTGCCATCTGTCTCTGCAATCAGCTGTTCGGTACTCCCGGACTTTCCAGGTTCTCCCTGTAGTAGCTCAGGATGATTCAACAGTTGCGCTCCGTGGCCTTCCGTTATGCGCCGCACAGCACTGCCTGAGATATCGAGTCCATAATGTTCCATGAGTTGGGAGCTTGCCCGTTGAAAGGATTTTTCAGAGCCAAAGTCGGTGATACGCCGCTGAAGTGGCAATGAGTAATCCCGACACTGGACGCTTGCCGCCTCACTGAAAGGCCTGACCAGACTACCCGACAACTTGAATGTCCGTTCTTCTAGGGTTATTTCTCCGAAGGTGGTGAGCCAGTGGAGTTTTTTTTACCATTCCCCACCAAGCCGGCTTCTGTCTCCTGCTGTGATTTTGTGACAGCCTCTGCTCGGTTTTCGGCCCAGTCCTGCATGATCTGATTTCCAAACCTGCTGACATCTCCGATCAGTTGTTCTTCTGCATCGTCTGCTTTTTCGATCTGGCCATCGGCCAGGTCAAGTATCGCTAGTAGTTGATCACGAAGTTTGGGGTGCGCTTTCAGCCGTTGCTCAAGGGTTTTTGTTTCGTTCATCATGTATTCCTTATTGTGGTTGGCAATTCGTCCCACAATGTTTTACATGAATCAGGCTAAAAGGTCCAGCTCTATTTTGCAAAAATCGGTATTTTTTGTTGTGTTTATTAGCGAATGCTTCCCCTCACTTT
>CAZAZB010000655.1:0-1928 GCA_964489485.1 uncultured Pseudomonadales bacterium
GCATGGACGTATCGAGACCGCCGGGTGTATCCATCTCCAGGATGATCAGGCTGGCTGAAGATGCCTCGGCTTTTTTGAAACCGCGTAGTATGTAGTCGCTCGTCGCTGGTCCGATTGCACCCTTTATTTCCAGTACCCAAATAGAGCCCGTGGAGGGTTCAGCCGCCACGAATCGCGCGAGAATGACGAACAGCGCAATACCCAGGATTAAGAGTGATTCTGGTAACAATCGCTTTTTGGTCGTGACACCCACCAACGGATCCCCCATTGTCTATTGAGACTATTTAATCACAGGATAATGAAGGAATCCGCAGTTCTTAATGGAGAGGTTGTCGTGATCCTTTTGCAAATCAGGTTCAGGATATCCAGTGCTTGTCTTTGGCGTAGTTGGCATACCAGACGAGAAAAATGCCAATGAGCGCGACCATTGTAGGCATCACTGCGCTACCTGGTCCATAAACTTCGATTGCGTTGGCAACGAAGAACGAATGGACCATCTGTACCAGGACACCCAGTAGCGATGCAATTAATACGGGAAGAGCCCAGACTTTCCTAAGGAGCAGAAGTAGGCTGCCTAAAGCGCCGCCGTTGACCGCGATAGCAAAGGCAGATGTTGCCCAGACTGGCATGGTTTCATAGAGAATTCGTTCATTGTCGGGTAAGGATGAGAGTGCCTCAGGACTCATGGTGACTTGCATGATGTACGCCATCACACCCATGGCATTCCAGATGAGGGCGGCGAATGCAATCGTCAGAAATGAACGGGGAGGTGAGTTATCTTCCATAGCAGGGTCTCCGTTGTTTGTACCTATATTAGCGCCAAAGCTGTTTCAGGTTAAGAGGGTTTCTTTTGTCTATCAGACGACCTGGCTGAACAGCCTATCTGAACTGTGTCTATGGATAGAGAGCATGGACAGATTGCATGGACAGATTGCATGGACAGAGTGCAAGCGCCGACCATGCAGGTTTATAATGTGGAAATGCGAAACTTTTTGTTGTGTCTCTACGTTGTTGTTGTGCTTGTCACCTTGCCTATTCCACTTTACGCAGGTATGGAGCAGGAGGTTCGTGATAGTAACGATACAATTTCGGAACTGGCGCAATTAGATACCGATGAAGTTACTCCAGATGCTGGTCGTTGGTTGCCTGTACCGATTCCAATGCGGAACCCGACCATCGGCTCAGGTCTGGTTGCATCGCTGCTATATCTGCATCCCGTCACAAACCCTGGTTCAGGAACACCAAATGCTACGTCGGGTGTGGCTGTCATGGCTGCAAACTCGGGTAGTCAATTTGCTGGTTTTTTTCATGATGGCTACTACTGGAATGACAAAGTGCGAATAAAAGCCGCTGCCGGAGTGGGCAAGTTCAATCTGGATTTCTTTGGTATTGGAGACAAGCCAGAATTTGATGATCGCTCCATACCTTATCAAATTGAAGGCGGGGTGTTTCAGTTGCAGGCGTTGTGGCATCTCGGTGAGAGCAACTATTTCATCGGTATCCGTGAAACTTATCTGCCCGCCCGGATAAATTTTGATCTGGATAATATCGTTCCAGGGCTACCGGTCATTAGCGGTACATCGACGACATCCAGTTTGAGTGCGGTGCTGGAGAATGATCGACGTGATGACAATTATTACCCTACCAGTGGGCACCATTTTAAAGCCGCTTACAGCAAGGACGACAAAAAATGGGGCAGTGACTATTCTTTTGACAGATTGTCTCTCACTTACGCACAATATTGGAGCCTTGGCGACACAATGGTTTTGGCGGGTCAGGTACTCGTCAGTGAGTTGAACGGCAGAGCACCTTTTTATGTGCTGCCGACGTTGAACTTACGAGGTTTCCCAAGGGGCAGATACCGCGGCAAAGCAGTTTTCTCTACTCATGTTGAGTTCCGACACAAAATTAGCCCACGATGGGGTTAC
>CAZAZB010000656.1:0-1920 GCA_964489485.1 uncultured Pseudomonadales bacterium
CTTCATTGTCTTTTAGCACGGGTTGCGGGTAGCCGCCTTTCAGTAAATATTTTTTTATGAGAGCAATAGATTTTGAGCTGTTTAAGGCCTTTAGTGCTTCAAGGTCATCAACAGATAGCTTTTTCTCAAAAACAGAATAAAGGGAGCTAAGCTTGTCACATTCAAATTCATTCATCTTAAGTGGCGATAACTCGACGATAGCTACCCGCCCGGCCAGTGTCTCGCTGACATTTTTCATTAACTCGAAACTAGCGGAACCCGTTAAGATAAAACGACCATTGTTATCTCTGTCTGCGTCAATAACACCGCGAAGCGTGGCAAATAATTCAGGGTAACTTTGTGCCTCATCTATGATGACATGTTCGGTATTCTCTCTAAAAAAAAGTACCGGGTCGTTGGCGATCAATTCGTAGTGCGCTGGATTCTCAAGATCATAGTATTGCCAATGCAGGCCGATAGTTTTCGCCAACGTGCTTTTTCCACACTGCCTCACTCCCAAAATAACAACAACAGGAAAGCTCGCAAGTAAATGCTGAATCCGCATTTCAATATTTCTTTTTAGGCGTTCCATTTCGTACCCTATAGTCGATATTAGATGGGTAAAGTGAATTTAAGTGATCCTGATAGAAAAAGCAAAAGAGGAAGTCAAGCCGATCAAAGCTCTAACCGCCGATAGAGACGGGTTTTCATTAAACGCAGCAGTCGCCTGCCAGCATCGTCAACGGGAACGATTAGAGCGATTGTGCCGGTATGTCACGCGACCGCCTGATTGTCTTGGGCGATTGACCACTAGAGCTGACGGTAAAATCCAGTGTAAGCTGAAGAATCCACCATAGAAGCAGTAGGGTTTACGGAAACTTCAGTCCGATATTTGTTACCGCATTATTTTGATTAGCTGAGCGTTAATATTACTCAAAGTTATCAAATTATAAAAAAATGCCATTGGAGTTTATGAACCTGTCAGGCGAAGATTTCTCCAATTCGGGCTAACCCCGACCAAAGGAGAGAAAACCGTGATGATACTTAAGCAATTCGAACTTTGGCTATCCAGAACAGCCATCGGCGCCTGGATGTCAAAAGCAATCGCCTCGAAGATTGACCCAATCATATTTCGTTTCAGTGGTGGGCGACTCACTTCGATGGGCCCCGTGGTTATTCCACAATTAGTACTGACCACTCTGGGTCGAAAGTCTGGTCAGCAACGGGATGCACAGCTTGCATATACCGACCTTGATGGCCTGGTTTATATTGTTGCTAGTAACTTCGGTGGGAAACATCACCCTGCCTGGTCCTACAACCTACAAGCGGACCCGCGTGCTCATATGCAACTGCAAGATACGAGAGTCCCTATCAACGCGGAGCAGTTGAGCGATGAGGACAAAGCATCCGTCTGGGAAAGACTGTGCGACAACATTCCTAACTACTCAACCTATAGAGAGCGCACAGATCGTAATATCAAAGTTTACCGACTGATACAGATTTAGGAGAACGAATGTGACAATGGCCGCCAGCGAAATTACAACGCCGATAGAATTCATGGGTGTGGCGGGTTCGCCGTATACCCGCAAAATGCGCGCAGTACTGCGTTACAGGGGAATTCCATATCGTATGATTGGTCGGGAGCAAGGCGAGGCGGCCAACAGACCGCAGCCTAAAGTTCGACTGCTTCCAACATTCTTCCTGCCGGATGAGGATGATAAGCCGACTGCGGTGACGGACTCGACCCCCTTGATTCGTCGTTTTGAAGCCATCTACAGCGGTCGCTCAGTTCTCGCCAGCGATCCTGTTATCCGTTTTCTCGATTACTTGCTAGAGGACTACGCCGATGAGTGGCTGACAAAATGCATGTTTCACTTTCGCTGGGCACATCAGCCGAACATCGATAAAGCCGGGAGTATCCTGCCGTTCTATTTTAAGGTG
>CAZAZB010000657.1:0-1906 GCA_964489485.1 uncultured Pseudomonadales bacterium
CTGGTTGCCGACACTCATGGCAGCCGTTGGTGATGCTGATATCAAGAAGGAATTGCTCTCAGGCAAGCGGGTTGGCAATGCAACTTTTAATGTTCATCTGGACGGGTATAATTTCCTGCCTTATCTTCTTGGAAAACAAGAAAAGGCACCCAGGCGGGAGTTCTTCTATTTCAGTGATGATGGCTTACTAACGGCTGTACGCGTGGTTGACTGGAAGCTGGTTTTTGCCGAGCAACGAGCGAGCAAGTTTGATGTCTGGCGCGATCCATTCGTTGTTCTGAGAATCCCCAAGGTATTCAACCTGCGCCGTGATCCTTTCGAACGAGCAGACACAGATTCAAATAGCTACAACGTCTGGTGGGATCACAAAATCGCCCCGGCTGCCATGTTGGGGCGCGTCGAAGTAGCGAAATTTGTCGGGTCTCTGAAGAAGTTTCCACCAAGACAGAGACCAGGGACCTTTACGGTCGATCGTATTATGGAAGCGATATATAAAAAGTAGCTGATCCAAGCATTCATCGGATTGATATGTTCGATGCCCGGAAAACGGCGGATTTAGAAACCAGGGGTTGATTTGTAGTGTAGTAATGACCAGCTACTATTTATATTACACTTATATGCGCATAAAAGTGTAATATAAATCCACTTTTATGCGCATATAAGTGTTATAGTTGTGAAATACTGTGATTGATTACTGAAATTAAGCCTGGCATCCAGGTATCGGTACAAAGACCATGCGCAGACTGCTCGAACAAGATTTACTGGATTGGAAGCGCCAAGCGGAACGAAAGCCGATACTAATCGATGGCGCCCGTCAGGTAGGTAAGTCTTACCTGGTGGAGAATCTTTTTGGCAAGGAAAACTTCGAGAGGGTGATCAAGTTGGATTTTCTTGCCGAGCCTTCTCTGGTCGAAATCTTCGAGGAAAATTTGCGACCAAAGAACATACTCGACAATATTGAAATCCGCTTTGGTCTCAACATTAACCTCGACGAGGATCTGATTTTTTTTGATGAAGTCGGTGAATGCCAAAAAGCACTTGATGCGCTGAAGTATTTCTCAGAAGAACTTCCAGAGGCATATATTTGTGCGACAGGATCGAACATTGGTCTTATAGGGTCCTTCCCGGTGGGAAAGGTGCAGATGTTGGAACTATTTCCCATGTGCTTTGAAGAATTCCTGATGGCGACAGACAATGCAGCACTGCTTGATGCTTACCGAAGTGTCTCCAGAAAACAGATTGTTCACAGTCAGCTATGGGCGATATTGCTCGACTACTATTTTGTTGGCGGTATGCCCGAAGCGGTGATGGCCTGGTACATGGATGATGAGAATATCCATGAGAAATGCCAACAGGTCATAAAAATTCATCAGGACCTGATAACCGGCTATCAGCGTGATTTCGGGAAATATAATGGCGCGATCAATGCCCAGCACATCGATGCGGTGTTTATGAATGTACCCCGCCAGCTATCAAAAAGTGTTGATGGTTCCGTTAACAGATTCATGTTCAAAAGCGTCATTGAAAAGAAGCAGCGATACCGGGAACTGCGAGGTCCAATCGACTGGCTGGAGAAAACCAAACTCGTATCGAAGTGTTATCCGGTTAGCAGCAAACCAAGAGCACCGCTCGCGGCACTTGCCAAAGAAAATATCTTCAAATTATTCTTGTTCGATGTGGGGTTGTTGGGCTATTTGTTGCAGATGAGCTATAAGGAACAATTGGCTCAAGACATGTCCTACAAGGGATTTATAGCGGAAAATTTTGTTCAGAATGAGCTCCGCTCTCGCGTTAGTTATCCTCTTTATTCATGGGAATACGCACGCAGTGAGATCGAATTCCTGCACAAATGCGAAGATGGGGAAATCATCCCCGTTGAGGTAAAGAGTGGAGCGAGAACTCGCGC
>CAZAZB010000658.1:0-1878 GCA_964489485.1 uncultured Pseudomonadales bacterium
GTAGTATTTTAAGTGCAAGGAAGGAAAACCTGCAATGGCTCTACGAAGTTAACGTTTTTGGCGCTATCAATACAGTTCGAACTTTTGTACCCGATCTGCTGGCTCAAGCCGGTCCACGCCATGTCGGTTTTACAGCTTCTAGCGCTTGCCTCCGGCAGATATCAGGTCCTTCTACCGCCTATGCGGCGTCCAAATTCGCTTTCTGGGGTGTTGCAGAATCCGTTCGCAGTGATCTGGCAGAGACAGACGTTGGGGTTTCTATCTTGTTTCCCAGCTTAACCAATACGAAAATCTGGGATAGCGCCCGGGTAAGACCAGAAAAGTTTGGTGGTGCACGGTCAGCGCACCCAAAAGCGGGCGAACGTTGGAAGACTGGGCTTTCAGTTGCAGAAGTCGCCAGACGCGCACTGAACTCGGTTTCTGGAGAGACGCCGTATGTCATCGTTCCAACAAGCGGGACCCAGAGTGATTTTGAATCATATACTTCTTTACTGATGAAAGGTTTTGATGACGCAAACACTAATTGATGAGAGTTGTTCTGATGGTGTACAGGGATCTGAAAAAAGGTTTTGCGTCTCTACATTCTATTGTTAATCCAATATTGATAGGTAACAGGCATGAGCAAGTCAGTTGTTGAAGTGGCCCTATCGTGGTCCGAATGCTATGGAAAAGAAAGCCTGGAAGCTGCTCTGGAGGTTCGACGAGATGGGGGCGAGACACCGCGCTAAGTTGTACGCAGTCTTGATCGAAATTGTTGATGGTAACATTCAAAAAGGCGCAGCCCTGGCAGATGAATTCGAAGAGATGTTGCCCGGTTTGTCATTTCTACGCGGCGCCTTATTCATGCACCTGGGTGAGGTAGATGCCGGCTTTGACCGATGGATTGAAGCAAAGGATACTGAACGTTTATCGCTGATCCAGATCAGGACACCTCCGGTCGATGATCTCCATTAGGTCCAGGGGTCATGTGCAGCAACTGTGTTGGCTCAAGCACATCAACCTTATGCCATTCGCCCTTTTTGACGATGCACCCCTCGCCGGGACCGAGCGTTAATGATTCGTCAGGGGAAGAATCCCAGGTCACCAAAACCTTACCAGAGATCACATACAACAGCTCATCACCGTCCGGGTGGACTTCGCCGCCATGGGGGGCGCTTTGTTCCATGGTGACAATCCCGAGAGTCATCGCGTCGGTTCGCTCTGGTGGCCCAGGTTTTTGTTCTCGCGGATTTATCGTGAAATCTGAATGCATATCGAAAACGTGACTTGAAATATCGATGGGGGTAACTTTTGACATAGTGTTACTCTTTCTGAGTATAAATTGAGGGGGGACGGATGCCCGATTTTTTCGTGCCTACCGGGAATCTGTATCCCCCGGATGATAAGTGCTCGCAGCCCTGCTCTCTACATCAGATCGATAATATGCGACGTCTTTGAATTCAACATCAACATATCGCTTTGCCTGATCATCAAAGTGGGGGGAATCAGGGTCTCCGCTCTGACCGCCCGCCAGCATGGTTTTTGCTTTGACCTTGTCACCAAATTCTACAACTGCAACAAAACTGTTACCTGAGGTGCCGTAGAGCCGCTTTGAATTTTTATAACGCCGGGCACCGAAGGATGCCAGAGCACCCCAACGACCGGACGCCATAGCGACAGGTAAACTTAGCCTCGCATCATTAAAGGGTTGCTCTATGTCTCCCGTCAGGCGCTGAAAACGATTGATCTCGCTCCATTTTATTGCCCAGCTGCCAAAATCTGATTCAAGCATGGCGATGGTTTCGCTGAATATTCTTAGACGTTCAGTATCAGGAGAACCGGTACCAAAATAGTTGACGAGATCCATTCCTCTCAGATGCTGCGGGTTGGCGCCCTCAT
>CAZAZB010000659.1:0-1874 GCA_964489485.1 uncultured Pseudomonadales bacterium
ATGCCTCTGATTTTGGGTTGACCGGTTGCGAACCGCCAGAAATATTAGAGTCGGACACCGGGTTAAAAGAGAAGATTGAAATCATTCGCCTGAAAGCGGGCGTAATGATGAATCTGGGGAATGTAGCTAACAAGACCGTTCCAAAAATGTGTCTGGTATCGCCTGCATTAAAGGGCGGCGCTATCAATACGCGTACCTTTATTCCTCACCGCGTCCATGAAGCCATTGGCGTGCTTGGTGCTGTCAGCGTCGCCACGGCGTGCGTCTTACCCGGGACCATTGCAGAACAGGTCGGCAATCTGAGCACCAGAGAAGATACGAGTAAAAAGGATTCTGAAGAAAGCAGAACCATGCAGATCTCGGTAGAACATCCAACAGGGTTTTTCACCGTTGAAATTGGTGTTGCAACTAACGAGGTAGAACCGGTGGTGAAGAAGGCGGCGTTGTTACGTACCGCCCGCCTGTTGATGCAGGGTTCGGTCATGGTTCCTGCGAGTGTGTGGGATGGGAAAAAAGGAGGAGCAGTGTGATTATTGATTGCCACGGGCATTATACGACGGCACCTGAAGCCCACCAGACCTATCGGGAACAACAGATTGCTGCATTCGATGCGGGGCGCCCCTTGCCGCTGGTGATAGCGATTAGCGATGATGAGATCCGCGAGAGCATTGAGCAGAACCAGCTTAGGCTGCTGAAGGAGCGTCATGCAGATATGACAATATTTTCGCCCAGGGCATCCGCCATGGCGCACCATATCGGCGATGGACGTGTATCGCAGCAATGGACCGAGGCCTGTAACAATCTTATTCGCCGGGTCGTGGAATTGTATCCAGACTTCTTTGTCGGTGTCTGCCAGTTGCCGCAATCACCCGGTGTGCCAATCGATCAATCGATTGCTGAACTGGAGCGCTGCATTAATGAGCTTGGATTCATCGGCTGCAATCTGAACCCTGACCCTTCAGGCGGGCACTGGACCTCTAATCCGCTGACAGACAAAAGCTGGTATCCATTCTACGAGAAGATGGTGGAACTGGATGTACCAGCCATGATTCATGTTTCCAGTTCCTGCAATGCCAACTTTCATGCAACGGGTGCACACTATATCAATGCTGACACAACAGCCTTTATGCAATTCCTGCAAGGCGATTTGTTCAATGACTTTCCTGATTTACGCTTTATTATTCCACACGGCGGAGGCGGCGTTCCCTATCACTGGGGGCGTTATCGAGGGCTCGCTGATATGCTGGGGCGCCCGCCCCTCGGTGAACATGTTATGAAGAATGTTTTCTTTGATACCTGTGTCTACCATCAACCGGGTATTGATCTACTTTTTAAGGTGATTGACATCGACAACATTTTATTTGGTTCCGAGATGGTGGGTGCAGTACGGGGTATTGATCCTGAAACTGATCACTATTTTGACGATACCAAACGCTATGTTGATGCGCTTGGGCTAAGCGAGGCAAACCTCGGCAAGATTTATGAGGGCAATGCGCGCAGAGTTTACCCGCGACTGGACGCAATACTCGCTGGAGCGGGTAAATGAGTCAGTTCAAGATGGATGCGGACTGGCTTGTCTACCACCCTTCGCCGTCGACGCCATCGTTCACGCCGCCGCCAGGTGCAGTTGATGCTCACTGTCATGTATTCGGACCCGGGGATGAATTCCCCTTTGCTGCGACAAGAAAATACACACCTTGCAATGCATCTAAAGATGATTTGTGGTCCGTGCGAGACCATCTGGGCTTTTCACGAAATGTGATTGTTCAGGCGACTTGCCATGGTGCCGATAACAGGGCGATGGTCGATGCACTGCTGCACTCAGACGGCATGGCGCGTGGCGTTGCGACGGTCAATGCTGACGTGACGGACGA
>CAZAZB010000660.1:0-1869 GCA_964489485.1 uncultured Pseudomonadales bacterium
CTTCCATCCAGGCTCTATCTCTAGCATTCCTCTTACCATGAGATAATGCCATGATTATTTCAGATGCTACCCTGGTGATCCACAATGCCCCCTTTGATCTGGGATTCTTGAACTGGGAACTTAAAGCTGTCAATCGCCCGGCAATAAAGGCTGACCGGGTCATTGACAGTCTGGTTCTGGCGCGCAAGAAGTTTGCCGGGGCCTCCAGCAGTCTTGATGCCTTGTGCCGACGATTTCAAATAGATAACTCTAATCGCGTCAAACATGGGGCCTTGCTTGATTCGGAACTCCTGGCCGAAGTCTATCTTGAACTTATCGGCGGTGCCCAGCCCCATTTGACCCTGATTTCCGACGATGCCCCGCTATTGGAAAAAACCGGTAGAACCAAAGATTTTGGCGTGCGCCCAGCGCCACTGAAATCAAGAGTGACCACAGCAGAGCTTGACGCCCACAACACATTCCTTCTCGAACTGGGAGAAGATGTGATCTGGAAAAAGACTCTTTAGGAAAAGCCTTACGCGGTACCGGTAGTTTCTTCGGCTGCTTCCGCCATTTTCTGTTGATACAGGCCGGCAAAATCAATCGGATCAAGCAGCAGCGGAGGATAACCGCCATCGCGAGAGGCTGAAGCGAGTATTTGTCGCGCAAACGGGAACAACAATCGTGGACACTCAATCAGAATAAGCGGCTGTAGATTATCATCGGGAAAGTTTTCAACCTGAAAGACACCGGCATATAGCAGTTCAGCGGCAAAAACAGTCTGATCATCCCGTGTTGCCTTGGCCTGCAAGGCAAGTTCAACCTCATAGGTGTTTTCAGCCAATACATTGGCGTTCACATTAACGGAAATATCGATATTTGGACCTTCACCTTCTGGATTCAGGCTTGCCGGAGCGTTGGGGTTTTCAAAAGAAAGGTCTTTTAAATACTGGCCTAAAATTCGAAACGTAACATCATCTTCTTCCACAGCTGCACCATTTTCAGCTGGTTCTGATTTGTCTTCCGGCACTTCATTCTTTTCGTCTGCCATCGATAACTCCTTCAGGTTTGGCACAATGGGGGAGGCTTACACCCTATTTCATCCATTCACAACTCTAAACAGGTCATTGTTGCCAGGGTGAGTCGGAAGCCGCCTCGCTCTTCGGTAATTTTTGTGAATCTGGCGCACTATCCGCATCCTCATCATCGGCAACTGTGAACTCGCCTTCAATTACCGGTGAAGCAGAAGGTCTTGCAGGACCACCTCCGGGAGGTGTATTTGTATGAACGCGGTCCTGTCTGCTGTTTTTAAATTTATCAATTGCCCATTTAGCCATTACCAGGCGTAAAGGTGGGATAAACAACAAAAAGCCAACCACATCGGTAATAAATCCTGGTGTTAACAGCAACAGGCCAGCGACTAGCAGAAAAACTCCGTGAATAACCGATGTCAGGGGCAGTTCGCCCTGGTTGAGGGAGGCTTGAGCCTGATTAAGAGTGGTGATGCCTTGATATCGCAACAATCCTGTGCCCAAAAAGGCGGTCAGAAGAATAATCCCAAGGGTAGGCCACAAGCCAATAACATCACCCACCTGTATGAAGGTGGCAATTTCGGCGATTGGTACAATGATAAAGACACCAAACAACAAATATTTCAACTCAAGCTCCTAGTAAAAAGGGAATTAAGTTCCAACATGAGTGTTAGTTGTGTAAAATACAACTATTGGATAAAAGGTGGTGGTGAAATTCAATGTTTTTCAGCGGGTTTAAATTGCTCATGGAACGATTTCCCGCTAAGAGAGTTAAACAACCGAACGGCAAATAATTTTCCGCAGACCCAAGCCACACCAGACAGGTAGTTGATCGATGAATGAATCATTCGATATTTAT
>CAZAZB010000661.1:0-1860 GCA_964489485.1 uncultured Pseudomonadales bacterium
AGCTACACACCCACATCACTCAAAACCGCAGCGGATGTAATCGCAGCCTTCAACCACGAAACTGAAAGTCGAATGCCACGAAAATTGTTAAGCAATTTGTCCGATGACTACCCAGGCACTGATATTTCGAACTTCGCCTCACCATCGGAACTGGACCCGGACTATCTGTCGACTTACGGTCTTGTCATCGACAATGTCCATTACAGCGGTGCCTGCGAAACGCGATATGGTCCCTATCCCTACTGCGATTATCTGGACCTCCCTTCCTATTCAACAGCCAAGTCCCTTTTCGCCGGTTTAGCGCTTATGCGATTAGAGCAACTGTATCCGGGTGTTATGGAGGAGAAGATTTCCGATTATGTCCCTGCCTGCAAAGCAAGTCATTGGAAAGCGATTACCTTTGCACAAACCTTGAACATGCAAACAGGGCGTTACGCCAGTTCAGGATATATGGAGGATGAAAATAGTCTTCCAATGGCAAAGTTTTTCAATGCGCGGCAACATCAACGTAAAATCAAATTGGCGTGCGGCCTGTTCAAGAAAAAATCTTCCCCCGGCAAGCGCTGGGTCTATCACACGTCAGACACCTATGTGTTAAGTACCGCGATGACTAACTTCCTGAGACAAAATCAAGATGAGAGCGCTGATATCTATACTGATAGTTTGGTTGAGCCGGTCTGGAAGATGCTGGCCCTTAGTCCTGTAACAGCGTCAACGCTAAGAACAATGGACAGCCGTAAACAGCCCTTCGCCGGTTATGGCCTTACATTTCTGACAGATGATATCGCCAAGCTCGCCAACTTTCTTAACGTGGATTCCATCGAGACGATCATCGACCAGAATGGCACGCCAATTTTTGATAGTCGTTCACTGAAAAAAGCACTCGCTCTCGACCCACAAGACAAGGGTATTGCAGCACTCGGAAAGACGCTTCAATACAGAAATGGATTCTGGTCAACAATATTCAACAGGGTTCCCGGGTGTTCAAAACCCGTTCGTGTCCCCTTTATGTCCGGTTTTGGTGGCATCACTATCGCACTCTTTCCAAATGGTATCAGCTACTACTATTTTACAGATAATAATGACTTCATCTGGGAAAAGGCGCTACTAGAAGCCAACCGGATTAAACCTTTTGATTGCCTCTAAACTCTTTCAACACAGACTTCTCGCCATCTTTACTGGAAACCCATCTACTGAAGTAGCCAGGCGACTTGCTCCGGCGATAGAAGACCTGCAAGCCGCTTGTTAAACGCGTCGAGTTCTTCGTCTGATAGTTTATTTTTCCATTGGGCACTTTTGCCTGTCGCAAAAAAACCAGACTCCTTCTTCCACATTCCGGTGCCAGATTCCGGTGCAAACTGTACGGCATTTTTTTTCATATTGTCAAAGCCCGCAGCCTGGGTCATTTCATCCAACTGGGCGTCATCGACATCCACGCCTAGTGCCTTAGCCATCCTTGCGATATTTCCTTTCAAATCTGCCTTCATATCCGAGTAGTGGAAGAAGTGAATATTCGGAAGATGTTTGAACGACCAATAACGATCAATAAAGTGGGTCAACCCGGCCAACGATGGCGCATCCCAGAGCCCCGTTGCCAGTTCCGCATCTAGCCAATCGTAAAAAGCGGTATCACCACTGGGGAACACAGCAGATGCAAGTTCCTCGTTGGTCATATTGTTTCGATGGTTTAGCGAAGAGAAGAAAACATCTCTTGGGTCTCGCCCCACCACCAGGTAGGTGCAATCGGAAAAATAGGGAATACCATCCAGTGGCGTATGTGTTTTGATATAGCGACGGTGTGTCTGAAGATGCTAAAGGCTTAGTAAAACACTTATAAGATGCTAAAGGCTTAGTAAAACA
>CAZAZB010000662.1:0-1853 GCA_964489485.1 uncultured Pseudomonadales bacterium
AATCAGCTCAGAGAAAGTACCGGCAGATTTGCCAGTCATACTAAAATTGGTGGCATGATCGGCTGTAAGAATGATGCCTATCAACCAGATGCCGCCCTGAATGCCCAGGATGCAACAGATTTTCATCACTGGCAGATTGAAGAATTTACAAAGACCAGCGTTGATTACCTGATGGCGGTGACATTGCCCAATGTGCAGGAAGCATTGGGTATCGCCAGGGCAATGGCGCGAACGGGAATGCCCTATATTATTAGCTTCGTCATCGGCCGTAATGGCCGTGTCCTGGATGGGACGCCACTTTCTGAAGCGATTCGACTGATAGATGATGCACTGGACCCACCACCTTTATGCTTCATGGTGAACTGTGCTTATCCAGGATTTTTGTCAGCATCAGAACAAGCACCGAGACTCTTTGATCGACTGTTAGGCATACAGGCAAATGCTTCCTCGCTAAACCATGATGAATTGGATGAGGCGGATAATCTGGAGATGGATGATGTGTCTGACTGGGGTCAAAAAATGGTCAGGCTTAATCAGCAGCAGGGTGTCAAAATTCTCGGTGGTTGCTGCGGCACAGGCGTTGACCATCTCCGGTACCTCACAGACAAGATCTCAACATCAAGTTAATTATGATGTTTTTTTCGCGTCAGACCAGCATCACCTTTTTCAGCCGCCATGGTTTAGAATCAGGTTTTTACTTCGGAGAATTCAATGGCCTTGTCTCTTGGATCAGATGATCTGCAGCCACTGCTGAACCAACTTTCAGACACAAATGCCGCATTCGCGCACCGATATCCCGGTGTCCAGGTATCGAGGCAACCAGTGCATACACTTTATGGCGGCGGTCACTTATACAAGGCGGGCATTGCTAAAAAACTTGGAGGTCTGGCGCTTCGACATTTTGAATCCTATGCGCAGGATGCCCGGACGCTAACGAATGCATTAATGGCTCCGGCAGAAAACCGGAGTAGCGACTCATCATCCATCTGGTCGCGGGTCTATGATCGAACGGTCCACAAACTTATAACCGAACCGATTGAAGATCAGAGAATTGACTTTGAAGACGGTTATGGTGCAAGAGCAGACGATGAAGAAGACGGTCATGTTACAGCTGCTGCCGAGGCGATGGCAGCGGGTATGTCTGCCGGAGATTTACCTCCCTTTATTGGCATTCGGATAAAAGCCCTGACTGAGGAATCCAAAGTCCGTGCATTACGGACCCTCGATATTTTTCTCTCGACTCTTTCCTCGCTCACCGGGGGCAAGCTACCCGACCCTTTCTATGTCACCTTACCCAAAGTCACGACACCACAACAGGTGGTGGTCCTCTGTCGTTGTCTAGATTTGCTGGAAGGTAAATGTGGTTTCGCAAAAGGCAGTATCAAGGTAGAACTCATGATTGAAACAGTTCAATCTATTTTTGGTCCGAGCGGTGACTGCGCCATCCCCGCATTGGTCGGGGCAGGTGATGGTCGGGTTTCTTCCGCGATATTGGGCACTTACGACTATACGGCAAGTTGTAATATTGCCGCCAATCATCAGGACCATCGACACCCCTCTGCAGACTTCGCCAGACAAATGATGCAAGTTTCACTAACGGGTACAGAAGTGACGCTGTGCGACGGCATTACAAATACCATGCCCATCCCGCCAAACAAGGGTAAAGATCTGAGCGAATCACAGTTAGCGGAAAACAGGCGTGTTGTACATCATGCATGGAAAGTACATTTTGACAATATACTGCATTCTCTGAAACTGGGTTTCTACCAGAGCTGGGACCTAAACCCCGCACAATTGCCCATTCGGTATGCCGCTGTTTATTATTTCTTTCTTGAAGGGCATACCGATGCCAG
>CAZAZB010000663.1:0-1842 GCA_964489485.1 uncultured Pseudomonadales bacterium
AAGTATCTCTCTTCGCGCACAATCCGGATGCCTCGCCCTCCACCACCAAACACTGCCTTTAACAGGATAGGGTAGCCAACTGTCCTGGCTGTGGACTTGGCCCTCTCAAGATCAACCAGTCTGTTGTCTGAACCTTCAATGGTCATCAAACCATTGGATTTCGCCATGGACCGTGCCTGTGCCTTGTCGCCCATGACACGGATCGAGTCAGCTGCAGGACCGATGAATACCAAACCCTCTGATTCGACCATTGCCGCGAAATCAGCATTCTCTGACAAAAAACCATATCCTGGATGAACTGCCTGACAATCGAATTTTTTGGCGGCAACAACCAAGGGCACGCCGTCCAGGTAATCTCTCTCGCTGACGCAAACGATATCCGTCGCGTACTTAAGATGCAGAAGATTCACATCCACCTTGCTATAGGCAGCCACGGTTTCTATGCCCATTTCGTGGCAAGTTCGAAGGATCCTGAGAGCAATTTCGCCTCGATTGGCGATAAGAATACGTTTAAACATGGGTGTTCACCAAAACACCTGAACACATCATCAATCAGCTGATGGTGAAAAGAGGCTGATCAAATTCCACCGTATCCTCGTTGCCAACGAGGACGGCTTCGATAACACCAGACATTTCGGATTTGACCTGATTCATCATTTTCATCGATTCAATAATACACAAGGTGTCGCCGACTTTAACGCTATTGCCAATCTCAACGAATGGAGGCGACCCCGGCGAAGGCGCTGCATAAAAAGTACCGACCATTGGTGCATGAATCAGCTTCCCTTTCATTTTAGGTGCAGTTTGACGGTTTCCCGCTGACGCTCTACGCCCATCCACCTGGTCGCTTACAGTACTACCCGCTTCTGCCGGGATATTTTGGGGCCCCTGTAGCATGTTATTGCGTGAGATGCGGACTGATTCTTCGCCTTCTTTGATCTCTATTTCAGTGATGTCGGACTCTTCCATCAATTCAATCAACTTTTTGACTTTGCGGATATCCATCTAGCCCTCCTGAATTGTCGTCAATGCATAACTGATCGCCATCTCATATCCACTAGCACCTAGCCCAGTGATAACACCCACAGCAATATCCGACAGATAAGATTGCTGGCGAAATTGTTCACGGCTATGGACATTGGATAAGTGGACTTCGATAAAGGGAACTTCTGCTCCCAGTAACGCGTCTCTTAGCGCGATGCTGGTATGGGTAAAGGCGCCCGGATTGATGACAATGAACGCCACCTTCCCTCGCGCTTCGTGTACCTTGTTGATCAGTTCATGCTCAGCATTTGATTGATAGGTCTCAATGTTATGGCCTGCTTGTTCAATCTGTGCGACAAGTCGCCCGTTGATGTCCTCGAGGGTCTCCGTTCCGTATACTTCTGGCTCCCTGGAACCCAGCAGGTTGAGGTTTGGACCATGTATTACGAGAAATTTACTCATTTGTGGATTTTTCCGGAAGTTGCGGCTTATTTATAGATATATATAAGAATTTACCAGCTATGCTCGGCCAAGAACAGCGGCGATTCACTCCACATGAGAACGGGGTGCTAATGTTTATGGTAAATACCCACATGTTTGTGGATCTTCTAGATATCTTTAAGTGAAAATACCCGGTTTTGAGGTGGGTAACACAAACCCGCATCTGCGCAACCCTGGTACTCTACGGTAATTTCCCCGTCAGTTTCTCCCATCTCCTTTAAAATAGGCACACCAACAACGAGTTCAGAATAATACACCTCCACATCACCAAATATTTCATCAAACTTCTCTATCCCGTGGGGGAGCAATGGATTGTCGTCCGTAAGCTGTCCCGAAAAACCCAGCCTGTCCTTATAA
>CAZAZB010000664.1:0-1831 GCA_964489485.1 uncultured Pseudomonadales bacterium
TAACGAGATCACACGTTCCGTTGACACTGTAAACCCAGGAGGGAGCAGATGAAAGTATTTTGTATTGATGATTTTTCCGCATTGATTGGTATTGATTGGGCGGACCAAAAACACGATGTTTGTGAACTCATGGTCGCTAATGACAAGCCTGCTAATCTGTCAGTAATTACCAGTAGACCTGAAGCCATTCATGAATGGGCAATGGATCTGCGAAAACGACATAGCAATAAGCCCATCGCCCTTGCATGCGAGTTGAAAAAGGGGCCATTGATCTACGCGCTTTTGAAATATGAGTTCATTACTATCTTTCCACTACACCCGGCAACGGTTGCCAAGATGAGAAAGGCATTTCACCCCAGTGGTGCAAAAAGTGATCCTGATGATGCGCAACTTCAAGCCGAATTGCTGCGGGACTACATGCATAAACTCACCCCAATTGTGCCGGATACAGCCGCCGTGCGTGCGTTGGCACAACTTGTTGAGTGCCGCAGAAAGCTAGTCCAGGATCGCGTCGATTTGACCAACAGCCTTACCTATTATCTAAAGAACTACTACCCGCAAGTCCTTGATTGGTTTAAAGAAAAAGATTCGCATGTTTTCTGCGACTTCATCTCAAAATGGTCATCACTCAAGCAGGTGCAGCGGGCACAGGAAAAAACAATTGTCGATTTTATGCATCAACATAATGTTCGAGCTGCTGGTGTCATAGAACAGCGTCTTGCTGATATCAAAAAAGCAATACCTTTAACGGAGGACGTGGGTGTTGTGGCTCCAAATCAATTGATGGCAGAGCTAGAGGCCAATCAGCTAAAGGTTCTACTACAATCAATTGAGTGCATTGAAAAAGATATTAACAAGCGTTATCACGCCATGGCAGACCGAAAGATATTTGATAGTTTCCCTGGCGCGGGTCCACAATTAGCGCCACGGCTATTGGTTGCCTTTGGTTCTGAAAGGAGTCGATATGAAAATGCTTCTGCGATGCAGAAGTACGCTGGTATTGCGCCGGTTGTAGAAAGTAGCGGTACACGATCCTGGACACACTGGCGATACGCTTGTCCAAAATTCTTGAGGCAAACATTTGTTGAATGGGCCGGTCAGACGGTTCGTTATTCCTTCTGGGCAAGAGCCTATTACAACCAACAAAAATCGAAAGGAAAAGCCCACAACACCATCATCAGATCGTTGGCATTCAAGTGGATCAGGATCATGTTTAGATGCTGGAAAGAGAATACACCTTATGATGAATCAAAGTACCTGGAGGCACTGAGAGAACGCGGTTCTCCGCTACTTGAGTTTGCGGTTAAAACCTAGATTCTGGGGTTGCGGTCCACCTCAGGGCGTGTTGTTAGGTTGCGCACCCTGAGTTGAGGTAATTGATAACACGCGATACCTGTAAATCTGACCGCATGGAAGCGAGATCGTGCCATTGTACTCCTTGAAGCATACGCATTGAAGGCTGTAGATGCTCTTGCTCAGGGTCTATGCCCACGACAATATCGTGAGGATTACTGGGGCGACTCATGAGGAAGCAGTGAGATTTAGTACCCTTGTCGTTTGATGTGGTAAAGAGAAATTTGGATGTTGAAACGACAAGACCAGTTTCTTCAAGCACTTCACGTTCGGCTGCCGTTTCAGGAGTTTCACCTTCTTCGATTCCACCGCCAGGAAGTGTCCAATAATCTCGACCGTCGTGAATATGGCGCACCATCAGGATCTGCTCATTGTAGAGCACAACTCCACATGACCGTATTCTCAAATTCGTCCTCCAGCAATCTAACACCATGTTAAGCGGTGTGCCTGCGGAGGGGGCGTTTGCGATAAAATGGCG
>CAZAZB010000665.1:0-1817 GCA_964489485.1 uncultured Pseudomonadales bacterium
GTGGCAACTGATGATCAGCTGCATTACGATTTAGAAGATTCCAGAGATACCGGCCCGCTTCCCAATGAAATTTGGGAGCCCCCTTTCGGACCTGTTTTAATATCCAATGACTTCAGGCTTCTGTTTCGATTGCTAACGACCAAGCTCGGCCTTGTTGACCCGTCCAATCCAGATATGGATCTTGCTACAAAGATCAAAGCAAGGCGCGAGGCAGTGAAATCGTTTATCGACACATTAGATACACGTGAAAAATTTGAAGAAGCGATGAAAACCATCAACGTGGCCTGGGGAGAAATCCGCGATCCGGGTAATCTCGCTGACCAGATCACGATCAAATCCCGTGGTGCGATCACGCACATTGATGATCGTGCCGGCGGAACCCGGCCTATTACTCAATCGCCATATCGATTTTCAGATGCACAAAGCGGTGTGCGCGGGCCCGCTGCACATCGTGGTGAACACAATGTTGATGTGATGGAAGAGTGGCTTGCTAAATCCGGTGACAAAACAAAGAAGTTACTGGAAAAGGGCGTGTTGATATTCGATGAAGATTGGCGTCACCATTGATTGCCTGGTGCGAGTCAATCTATACCCAAACTCTATAACCAAACTCTGCAACCAAACTCTGTAACGCCATAAGTTTGCCTGGATTGGAACGCCCGTAAAGCGGTGTTCCAATCCAGGCTATTGGCTATTATGCATCCTTGTTTGGATTGATCAGATATTTCTCGCCGGTGGCCTGAAGTCCATAAACAGAGATTGCGTCCAGAGTGAGGGCTTCCGACAGGGATACAACGCTGGTGTAACTACTGGCAAATGTGGTGTTCACCTCATCGGCAACTCGCTGGCGTAGTTTCTCTGTTTCTTGTGGTCCGATCTTGATCAGGAAAGGCGTGAGCAGCCAACCGCCAATTCCCCAGGCCATACCAAAGGCTCGATTGAATGTCGTTGGAGATCGGTCGAGGCCACCATAGATGTAGACCTGCTTATAAGTTGTTGAACCGTATCTGGAATATTCTTTCGCTGTTTTGTTCGCAGCAATTTCCATTGCTGTCAGAATTTGACCGGCGAGCTTTCCACCACCGGTTGCATCAAAAGCAATTGTCGCGCCTGTTGTAACCAACGCTTCTACCAGATCGTCCATAAAAGAATCAGCGGAAGAATTGCAGACAAATTTCGCACCCATTCCTTTGAGCAAATCCACATGATCTTGCTTGCGAACGATATTGACCAGATCGACACCATCCTTGATACAGATCTTGTTAAGCATCTGGCCAAGATTGGATGCGGCGGCGGTATGAACAAGTGCCGTATGGCCCTCTACCCGCATGGTTTCAACCATACCCAGTGCGGTGAGCGGATTAACAAAACAAGATGCACCCTCTGCGGCGGTAACACCCTCATGCATAAGCAGACATTGTTTCGCCTTGATACAGCGATACTGCGCGTACATTGCGCCGCCTAGAACAGCGACCGTCTTACCCATCAGTTCCTGTGCAATATCAGAGGCGCCTGCCTTGACAACGACACCGGCACCTTCATTTCCGACCGCTAAGGATTGATCCAGACGGGGGGTCATCGCCTTGAGTATGTTTGCCGGTACATCTGCCGTAATGACTGGTTTTTCTGCTGTCCCGGAAGCAACTGCAGTTGTCATGTCTGCCATGCCCAGTAATAAACCCAGGTCAGACGGATTAATCGGAGCGGCTTCGATCCGGACAAGGACCTCATCTTCAGCCGGCTCAGGGATCGGCACATCTGCCAGCGACAAAATCAACTTGCCTGCCTTAGTCATTTCCGAGCGTAGTTCAAGTGCC
>CAZAZB010000666.1:0-1813 GCA_964489485.1 uncultured Pseudomonadales bacterium
AATGCAGAAAACGATCAATCTTCAGGCAGTAAACCCGCGGTAGAAGCGAGCGAACCTGATTCTCGGGAGGGTCCGACGGAAACCGTCGTAGAACTGTCGCATCCGTCAACCAGAGGTCGTGCAAACAACGACCCAAGAGATAAGCCTTCGCCAGATTCTACAGGTCCGGTACTAATGTCTGTTGTACCGGAGGAAGCCGGCCAGTTGCTCGAATTCGTCGCCCCCGCGATAGATACTGCCCACCCAAGTAGCAGGGGTCGGGCTACCAATGACCCTAGAGGCGGTACGATGGATCATTCGTCAACGCCGGTAACGTCAGGAACTGACGAACTTTCTGAACAGGAAAAGCCATTAGCAGCGCAAGAGCCCTCAGCGAGAAAGGAGCCTTCAGCGCACAAAGAGCCTTCAGCGGGTGAGGAGCCTTCAGCGCATGAAGAGCCATCAGCGAGTGAAGAGCCTTCAGCGCATGAAGAGCCTTCAATCGCCGACACAAACACGACTGAGCAATCTACTGGAACGACTGCTTCAGAAATCCGCGAGGAAGACACTTCCCAGGCGACTATAAAAGTCGATGATGAAACAACACCGACAGTCACGGATGTTGTAGATTCCGGGACAGTGCGTGTTTCGCGAACAGATTAACGATTAGTCAGTCTTAGAGAAGCGCCGGCTCCATTTCCAATTGAATACCAAATTGGTCATCTACCCGGCGCTTTATCTCAGATCCCAGAGTGAGTACATCGTGAGCGGATGCACCTGATTCGTTCACAATAACCAATGCATGCTGCATTGAAACCATCGCTCCACCGATCGAATACCCTTTCATGCCTGCTTTTTCTATCAACCACGCCGCAGAGATCTTGTGGGAGTGCCCATCCTGCTGATGTGAAGATATTGTAGGATATTGCGAGCGAAGGGATTCCAGATTGTCCTCGTTGATGACCGGGTTCTTGAAAAAGCTACCTGTATTACCCAACAGTGCTGGGTCCGGCAACTTTCGAGAGCGAATGGCTATCACCGCATCGCTCACTTCCTTTGCGTCCGGGTTCCCAACACCGCGACCTTCCAGTTCCCTGGCAAGTTCTGGATAGTCCAGGACAGGCTGAAATTCTGGCGATAAGGCTAACGTAATCCTCGTCACGATTGTTTTGCCAAGCAATTCTGATTTGAAGATACTGTCTCGATAACCAAATTGACAGTCTGCCTTGCTTAACTGGATGTTATGTCCGGTTTCTATGTCCAGGGCATCCAGCCCAATGAATAGATTCTCCAATTCCTGGCCATAAGCACCTATGTTTTGAATCGGTGCAGATCCCGAATGACCCGGTATATAAGATAGATTTTCAAGACCAGACAACCCTTTATCCAATGTATGGCGAACCAGTAGATGCCAATTCTCTCCAGCACCGATGGAAACGACCAATTTCCCTCCAGATTGTATTTCCTCTGCATTTCTTGCCTGTTCCGGATTGGCTGTGCGAAATTCGGCCGTTCCTGATCCAGCTGGTTTTGTTGACGCCAACCCGTCTCCAATCTGGATACCTTTCAGGCAGGGAGAGAGGACGAGACCGTCGACATCGCCGGAGAAGATGATGTTACTGCCGCCGCCGAGCACGAAAACTTTCTGTTGATGTGTTTTGGCGAATGCCAGTGCTTCACGAAGGTCTTCCACGGAAAAAGCTTTGATGTAGTATCTTGCTTTGGCAATCAGCCCCATGGTGTTAAGGCGCGTCAAATCAAAATTTTCTTTGAGTATCAAACGCTATTTCCATGCAAATTGATTTGAAGTATACCCGAGGAACTTTATTTTCCA
>CAZAZB010000667.1:0-1802 GCA_964489485.1 uncultured Pseudomonadales bacterium
TATCGTTTGCAATTTCAATCGCCTGGTCAATGGTGGAATATTTGATCATCACCAGGACCGGGCCAAAGACCTCTTCCTGGGCTATGGTCATATCATTGGTAACATCTGCAAATATGGTAGGTAAAACGTAATGTCCAGTGCTTAGTCCGGCGGGCATGCCAGTGCCGCCTGTCACCAGGCGTGCCCCGTCGGAGATCGCCTGGTTAATATGCCCGAGCACCGATTGTTTTTGCCCGGCGGATGACATGGGCCCTACAAAAACATCGGGATCGTCTGGATCGCCAACGATTAGGGCTTCTGCCCTGGATTTCGCCAGTTCGACCGCCTCGTCATACCTGGACTCGTGAATAATCATCCGGGTCAGGGCGTTGCAGGTCTGTCCTGTATTAATCATCACATCAGAGATTCCAAAATTGATTGCGGCATCCAGATCCGCTTCTTCTGTAATGATAAACGGCGATTTGCCACCCAGTTCGAGACATACCCTCTTAACCGTTGGTGCAGCCGACTTTGATACCTGGATACCCGCCGCAGTGGATCCTGTAAACGTGACCATGTCAACTTCAGGATGTGAACTCAGAGCAGCACCAATTTCACGGCCACTGCCGTGAACCATGTTAAACACACCGGCCGGCAACCCGACCGCATCACATATTTCTGCAAACATGAACAGGTGGCTCGGGGTTTGGCTCGCTGCTTTCACGACCATGGTGCAACCGGCTGCAATCGCTGGGGCGACCTTCCCGATCATCTGCCAGACAGGGTAATTCCAGGGGTTGATCATGGAACACACGCCGATGGGTTCCATGACGACAACCGAGTTGCCAACTTCCTTGATTTCTTCCATCTGACTGGCTTTGGCCGCGAAAGACTCGCAGATAATCGCCAAAGGATCTACCTGAAACTCTGCCGCGTTTTTAATCGGCATTCCGAGCTCATCGATAATGGTCCGGGTCAAATCGGCATTTCTTCTTTCACCTTCTACCGCTATTTTTCTCAAAAATTCAGCTCTTTCGGCTGCTGAAGTTTGGGACCAGGAATCGAAGGCATTCCTGGCGGCAGTGACTGCGGCGTCAACATCTTCAGCATTGCCATAAGGTACTTTAGCTGATATTTCGCCATTTGCAGGGTTGATAACCTCGCTTGTTCCCTTTCCAATCGGTTCAACCCACTGGCCATTAATATAGAATTTATCGTAGACTCTCATCATTAATCCTCTAAAGTTTTGCCACCAGCGCCGCTGCTTCTGTAAGGACGGTACGCAGGATAGTTGCAATTTCCCTCAGCTCAGCAGGGCCGGCAATCAGTGGCGGCGACAGTTGAATCACTGGCTCCCCTCGATCATCTGTGCGGCAGATAAGCCCGGATTCAGCAAGCCTGGGTGAGACAAAATCAAACAGAATTTCTTCTGCTTCCGTTTCGTTAAATGACGCTTTGGTCGTTTGGTCTTTTACCAGTTCAATCCCGAAAAAGTAACCAACACCCCTGACATCCCCCACAATAGGCAGATCGTAAAGCCCCTCGAGAAGTTCTCGGAACAGGCTCTCATTTCTTCTGACATTGCCGAGGATATCCTCTTTTTCAAAGATGTCCAGACTGGCCAATGCCGCTGCGCAAGCCACCGGATGGCCGGCGAAGGTAATGCCATGATTGAATGCCTTATCCTCCTTCAGAAACGGTTCCATCAGGTAGTCCCGGCAAATCATCGCACCCATCGGTACATAGGCAGACGTTAGCCCCTAACAGATAATGAATGATATGGTAAAGCGCTGCCTGATGCTTGCGCCCCGATAGGGTGATAG
>CAZAZB010000668.1:0-1798 GCA_964489485.1 uncultured Pseudomonadales bacterium
GGAGTCAGAATTCGAATGATCTACAGACTTCAATAAAGTGGTTCGCGCCCATTGAAAGCTGTTTTTTCTTGCGGTGAAAAATGCCAAAGGTCAGCGGAATTTTAGCAAAGGACACGAATTCCAGCATCTCAAAATCTCGACATCGTTCTATGGTATTCACCAGTCTTCTATCAAGATAGGTCATGCCCAGACCCTTCGCCACCAGGTCAATTCTCAAGGCAAGATCACTTACCTCCCAAATGGTACCAAAACTGTTTCTTAGCTTGTCGATGGCAGGACGCAGGTCAGGATCATCCAGGTGAGAAACGAGAAGAGGGATTTTGCGTAGCGTTGATTCTCCTTCGCTGAGCACAGACTGATACTTTGGATGTTGTCGACTGATCATCAGCACCCTTTCATCAGCGAACATGGGTATTGTATGGACAAGTTCGGGCATGGATTGTTGGAAGGGTCCAAAGCCCAACTCCCAGAGATCGGACGCAACTGAAGTAATGATCTGTCGACTCGGCATAACATTCAATTTGACTCTGGTCAGTGGGCTCTGCTCGCAATAGTCCGCCACGATGTCTGCCCCGTATAACGAGTTCACGGTGCCGCTCATCGCTAACATTAAGGTAGACAATATGCCCTGGTTGATATTCTTGATATCCGTCAGGAGGTTGTCTTCCTCTGATAATACGGCCTCTGCATAGTTTAATAGCCGAATGCCGGTTTCGGTAAGCTTCAATGGGTTTCGTTCTAACAGAAGCGTATCCAGTTTTTTTTCAAGATTCGAGATGGTTTGACTAATAGCCGACTGGGTAACGAATAGTTTGTCTGCTGCTTTCTTGAACCCATTCTGTTCGTAGACAGTTTTAAATACTCGTATTTCTTGGGTTTCGATGTGGTGGGGCATAGGCAGTATTGAGCGTGAATATTCTCGTATCTTACAGTATCCATTGCCGGAAACAGCCTGTATCAGTAAATCTAATCGAGTGATTAATATGTTTAATTATTTTGTTGGGATTGTCTCAACTATGCTTCATTCACAAATTATTGTTTTGGAGGATGTGAATGGAATACTCACCTGGACTGGAAGGCGTCATCGCCGGAGAAACGGCGATCAGTGATGTGGAAGGCGATATCGGTCGTTTGAGTTATCGAGGTTATGCCATTGAAGAGTTGGTTCAACTTCCTTATTTGTCAGTGATGTGGTTGCTCTTGTTTGGAGATATTCCAAATGAGGAAGGGCAGGCCGATCTTGATTCGTTTTTGAAGGCTCATGGGAAGTTAACTGACGGTGAGGTTAGTCTGCTTCGGGGTTTACCAGGTGGCTTGCATCCCATGAGGATGCTACAGGGCATGATACCTTTGCTAGACATCGATCGAACATTCCTATTCGGTGAACTCGACGTAGAGGCAAGTCACGGATTGCAAATATTGGCCCGACTCCCGATGTTGATTGCTGTGTTTCATCATATTCAATCGAAGTCAGAACTGCCTGAGATGGATAACAGCAAGCGTTATCTTGGCAACTTCCTGACGATGTTCACCGGCGTGGAAGCATCAAAGCAACATGAAGGTGTGCTGACAGTCGTACAGATTTTACAAATGGAGCACAGCCTAAATGTAGGTACTTTCACAAGCCGGGTTGTTTCGAGTTCACTGGCCCCGGTAGATTCTGCCTTCTCTGCGGCGGTAGGAGCGCTTTTTGGCGTATTGCATGGGGGTGCCGATGAGGCTGCGTTGAATGACGCCATTAAGGCTGGAAGCCCCGCTGGAGCGGAGGTATTTGTTGATGAACTTCTTGCAAGAAAGG
>CAZAZB010000669.1:0-1791 GCA_964489485.1 uncultured Pseudomonadales bacterium
CCTGTATTATATTGGTGCCATTCTTGCCGCCGTCGCCCATGCATTTACTCCCCGGATTTCAACGGCGCTTATCGCTTCAAGCGATTCGACAACAGACTTGATGGAAAAAGGAACGCACCCACTTTTGGATCCAAATTACAGCAGTACAGGCCTACGGATTGGCCACGATGGCATTCGATTCCAGAGATCTGAAAAGGTCGAGCTTATTGCACAATGGAATGCCGGCCTGCAAAACCTCCGCGTTTGCTGGGATGCCTTTCGTCTTGCAGACTCCCTCAACTGCGGTCGCTGTGAAAAATGCCTGCGAACTATGGCCCAGCTGTTAATTCTCGACAAGCTAAAAGACTGCCAGGCATTTCCATTCGATGACATATCCCCGGAGTTGCTCAACGGCCTAAGGGTTGGGCCCGTAGACTTCTCTTCGCCGAAAGAAGAGCGGCTGCAAATGGCGATACGCAGTATCACATACGTTACCGCTGAGTATTGGGAAAAGTTTGTTCTGGAGCTTCCAAAAATTGGCCGCCATGACCTAGCTGAGGTAATTCAGAAAAAACTGGAAGAACGCGAGCAATTTTTGAAGCGGGATCATCAAGAGCCTCTCAGGAAAAAAATAGCAAGATTGGATAACCGCTTGCTGGGTGGACAGCTAGGAAAAGCGTATCGGAAATTTCTGGAATGACCAGAGTCACGCCCTTTGTCATATCCTAGAGGCCATTTTCCCCTTTTTATCCCGCAAGCTTGGATCCGCTCACCCAGATATCGTGCTGACATCAACCAGCGTGATCACAAACCTATCATTGTTAAGTTACTTTCATTTGACCTTGGCGCTCTTGAAAAGCTGAATATAGTCGCCTACAAACTTGTCCATACTTAGATGATTGACGACACGATTTCTACAATTGACGCTTAACCTTCTTTGCAGATCCGCGTCCATTAGGATTCTCTCTATATTTTTCCCTAGATCATCTGAGTCTCTGCATACAGATAGCAGGCCAGTTTCACCGTTTATTACAATTTCACGTATACCACCCACATCAAAAGCGACAACAGGTGTTCCACAAGCCAAACTTTCGAGTAATGTTGAGGGAAAATTGTCGGCTATTGAAGCCGAAACAAACACATCTGCTAAATTGTAGTATTCAACTAACGTAGGTAAATTATTTGTCCGCGCCAATACCCTGACCTCGGTTGGCAAATCAATAGTAACTCCCCCACTACTGTCATCAATCAGTAATGTTGTAGTACTTTCGGCTATTTGGGGATTATTTGATTCCAAACTTTTCAATGCGCTTGTCAGATAATGAAACCCCTTCCACTCATTTGCCAGATTAGCGGACAAAAACAATACAACTTTACGCGTCTCAGGTATGCCATACTTTTTTCGCAGAACTTTTCTATCTAGCGGACGGAAGACTTCGATATCGACACCATTTGGAATATGGTGATTGCTCGCAGCCTTAAATACAGGACTTGAGGTTACTTTTTTCTGAAGCCATTGAGATGGGGATATCGTATGAATCCCTTCTTTTCTCAGCAGCCTGGTCTTGTATAGCAATAATACTTTTGGACTTATTGAAAGTCGCTGCTTTAATGTTTTCAGGTGCGTTTTGTTTTTTCCCAAGAGAATATTTTCATCTGTACCATCAAGAAATGAATTTGCCGTAATTGACCAAATGTCGTGCATGGTCCAAAATACAGGATACTTCTGGTTTAACACCGGGATAATTTTCAGGGGAATTGTAAATCCATGCGTCCAGTGGATATTTATTACATCCGGATCATAGCTACGGA
>CAZAZB010000670.1:0-1772 GCA_964489485.1 uncultured Pseudomonadales bacterium
AGTCATACCCATGATTCCGTGGCTCTTGTGCAGAGATCGCTCTTAAGTAAGTGCCATTCAGTTCGGAGCCCTGAATAAAGGACCATCCAGATAACCCACGCCTGCACTCATTTGATCGTTACAATATTTGTCCTTTCTGGCGTTGCGCACAGCGCGACTGGTGGCTAGTTTCACGCCACTGCGCTGAGTTGACCCATGTTTGTGATGAAATGAGTGGCTAGCGTGGCTTAGAGATCAGGCCTGGCACTCATGTCCAGAAAATAAATAGTGTAGACTGACTGCCAGTTAACAATCGGAGAACCTTATGTCACGTATGCCTGCGCTTAGCCTCGCTGCCGTTCCTGGCCGGCGGAAAGCCACTCTTGAACTAGCAACAGAAATTGAAAAAAGAGGGTTCTCCGGTATTTACGGTCCAAGCCTGGGTGATTCGCTGGCACTTTGTGAAGCGCTGGCTTTTGCGACCAATGAAATTACGTTCGGTACCAGCATCATGCCGATCTATTTTCGGCAGGTTGTTGATTATGCCAGCACTGTTTCTTTCATTCATGAGGTCTCTGGCGGGCGTTTTAGATTTGGCATTGGCGTCAGCCATGCACCCGCATTGGAGACCAGAGGCTTGAACAGTGGTAAGCCACTATCTGATACAAGAAATTTTGTTCAACAATTACGTGAGGTGCCAAGAGCGGGCGAGATGCCGCCGATTGTACTGGCGACACTTAGAAAGAAAATGATTGCCTTGTCTGAAGAGATTGGTCAGGGCATGGTATTCGCCAACGGTTCAAGATCACACATGACAGAATCCTTAAGTGTTGTGTCTGATGCGACGCGTGCGAGTGATGATTTCTTCATCGGTGACATGATACCGACCTGTATTAGCGATGATATTGAAGCTGCAAAAGCGGTCAACAGAAAGACGCTGACGTCCTATGCTTATCTACCCAATTACCGGAACTACTGGAAGGAAGCAGGTTATGTGGAAGAAATGGAAGGAATCGAGAAAGCGATTGAGTCTGGTGACAGAGATAAGATCCCTCACTTCCTGACGGATAGATGGTTGGCGGATACGACACTGTTTGGAACTGCTTCTCAGGTCAGAGAAGGGCTGGAAGCCTGGTTTGATGTGGGAGTTAAAACGCCTATCCTTGTGCCGTCGTCTGCAAATGGTGGGCAGATGGTCGCCTTTGAAGAGATGTTGGCGATTTTTTAGCGAGTCCTTTAATCTATTTGAGTGTTAGAGGTTGATCCCCGGTAACTTAATAGTCTGGGCGACCTGATAGTCAGCTTGCATGGATTCGATTGTGTACCAGCGAACATCCTGTCGGCCTCTGGTAGATGCATTTCTTCAGGATCATGTCCCAGTTTAATAGGTTGCCCTGGTAAGGCCTTGGCCTGACCCGTTGGCAATTCGACCAGAGTGTGCTCAAATTCCGCCCATGAGAATATGGGTTGATGCAGATGCCTGTCCGGGTGTCATAAAGGAAATTATCTTCAGAGCGGCAGAGCGTAAATTACTGCTAACGACGCTGGTTGCTAACCATGCGATGCGCACGCCACCATCGAAGTACATCAGTTTTCTTCAGGTGCCCCCGGGGTTTGATGTAGCGGATAACGAAATCGTCAAGCGCCTGGAGGAGGGTGATCTTGTTATCACCAGCGATATTCCGCTAGCGGCAGAGGTGATAGAAAAAGGTGGGCAGGCGCTCAGTCCAAGAGGTGAGCTATTTACCGCTGAAAATATTAAGCCGCGCCTAAATATAAGAGATTTTCTGGAT
>CAZAZB010000671.1:0-1767 GCA_964489485.1 uncultured Pseudomonadales bacterium
TGCAGTTCCATTCTTAATACGTTCCTCTGTTAATTTAGCAACAGAATCCTTCAACCGCGATCTGCCATAGACAAACGCCAGCAGGATGGCATCGTTCTGGTGGACCAGGACAAGTGCCATGGTTATCGTTTCTGTGTCGAGGCATGCCCCTATAAGAAGGTCTATTTTGACCCATTAAGACAAGTCGCGACTAAATGTATTTTCTGTATGCCGCGTATTGAAGTAGGCGCCGCCCCTGCCTGTGCTCGTCAGTGCCCTGGCAGGCTCCGTTTTGTTGGCTATCTCGATGATGAAGATGGCCCTATCTGGAAGCTGGTGAATAAATGGAAAGTCGCTCTGCCATTGCACGCCGAATACGGGCTGGCGCCAAATATATTTTATGTGCCGCCCATGAGTCCGCCACAGCTCGATAGTACAGGCAAGCCGACCGCGAAGCCGCGTATACCGGTCGAATATCTTGAACAACTATTTGGTGATGGGGTGAAAGCCGCGCAAAAAACAGTTGAGGAAGAACGCGCTAAGCGAAAGGCTGGTAAACCCAGTGATCTTATGGATCTGCTCATAGCCTATGACTGGAACGATAACTTCAAACTGGATGGCAAGCGGGAGGTTATCTAGTGGCAAAGTCAATTGACCTGATTGCAGCGCCAACCAGTATTCAACCCGGTGGTTATATCGCCAAAGCCTATAGTGACCGCCAGATAGCGCTGACGAGCAAGGCAAAACTGAGTTTTGAAGATACAGCTGATACCAGGCGAATACTGCTGACATGGGAATGTCCGGAACCTGTTAGGGATGCCAGTAACAATACCAATTCTTTTGTGGATTCCGCTGCCTTGTTGGTACCCCGGCAAGCCGATGCGCCAATGATGACCATGGGTGCTACGGATTTTCCCGTTGAAGGCGTATTCTGGCGGGCAGACAAGAATGTACCGATTCGAATTGATGCGCGGGGGCTTGGCTCGGTCGTTCGTTCACCAGCAAGTCAAGGCTGGAAAGTGATCGCAGAGTGGGTGGATGGTTTCTGGGGAGTTCGCTTTGATGTTGGGAACTGGCAGCCCCTTAACGAGCTTCATCTGCTGGGTGTTGCCATCTGGCAGGGTAAATCTGCTGAACGTGGTGGTTTAAAATCAGTGACAGCGAATTGGCTTGATGTGCGTGAGTTCATCAAATGATTGATGATCCGGTTATCAGACTAACGCAATGGGCATGCATCTGGAGTCCGCTGGCAAGCACCGAACAACGTCTGACGGCATGGGCGGCTCTGGGATTGGAGGATGCGGGACCCGGTGATGAATTCTGGAGTTTGTTTCACAACGGTGCGCCGTCCCCGAAGGTACCACTATTGTTTCACGCTGCATTGGGTATCCCGGGCGCCAGTGCTCGTGAAGACTGGATGCGTTCTTTGAACTATCTTGGCCTTGAATGGAAAAGCAACGTGTTGCCGCCAGATCATCTGGCAGTGGCATGCGATGTCATCGCTTATGCAACTGGTCAGGGTGAGAGCGTGTTGGTTCGGGAACTAATCGAGCGGTATCTGGAGCGTTGGTGCGTTAATGCAGCTGAAAAGCTTCGTCAGTCGTCTAGCGCATGCGCGCGATTACCGTCTCAGCTGTCGTCCGACCTTCACGCTGTGACGATAAATTTATGACTCTTGGATTCAAAAACCAAGTGCATTAGAATTCTCTGAACCAATCGCAGCAGACCATCCGCAAGATTGTGAATGACAGGACCTTGAGTGCCGGGTAGAAGGCGCACTACCTGAAG
>CAZAZB010000672.1:0-1720 GCA_964489485.1 uncultured Pseudomonadales bacterium
GGTTTCTGTCAAAACTGATGGCAAACGAATTTAAGCCTGGAACTATTCGCAGGAAAACAGCCGTGGTAGACGTTATCAGGAAGGCGACCTTCCCTGAGATATCGGATGAGGAGGATGATCGGCGCAGGCAGTGGTTCGAAAGCTACATCACAACAATCTTACAGCGAGACGTCAGGCAGATCGCAGATATTGCCAAACTGGGTGTTTTACCAAATCTCCTCAAAGTATTGGCAGGTAGAGCCGGAGGGCTTATCAATGATGCGGATATCGGCCGGGCATTAGGTCAAAACGCCGTTACAGCAAAAACTTATCGTGTACTGTTGCAAATGATGTTTCTGACATTTGATGTCAAACCCTGGTTCAGAAATACAGGTAAACGCCTGGTCAAGTCACCCAAAGGCTACATCATCGATACCGCGCTACTTTGCCATTTGCAGCGGATCGACATGGCGAAAGCTGAAATTCAAGACCCGCATATTTTCGGGCATATCTTTGAGAATTTTGTTGCCAGTGAGCTTTTGAAACAACTGGCAGTAACCAATGATGCGGCAGAACTGTATCACTTCAGAACAAGTGATGGGAAAGAGGTGGACTTCGTGCTTGAGCGTCCGGACGGGCGGCTTGCAGCGATTGAGGTCAAGGGACGAGATTCCGTCACGGCATCGGATTTTAAGGGACTGAAAGAGCTGCGTAATTTGACAGAAGACGACTTTCTATGCGGCATAGTGCTCTATCGGGGGAATAAGATAATTCCATTCGATAACAATATGTGGGCGGTGCCAGTAGATGCGATGTGGGTTTAGTTCAAGGGAGCCTCATGCTTAATGAATGGCCCCTCAATATTGGATTGGCAGATGGCTCTAGCTTCAGGATAATCGAGTGGCGAGGCAAGCCTGTGACAATTCGCGGCGACAATGGTTCTGAATACATTAGCGAGATACTGACATCATGGGCGCAACAGAATGATATTAAGATTGAATACATCCAACCCGGAAACCCGCAACAGAATGCGTATATTGGAAGATATAACCGGACGGTCCAGCACGAATGGCGGCACTGGAAGGTTAGCCCCAAATATTAGTTTTTGCCTTGAGGAGTAAGTAGGTGATTAAACACAAGCTAAACGATGCCTTTGACTGGCAAGAGCGTAACGGGCCTTTCAGAATAATCAGCAATGATCAGGCTGCGCAATACAATCGTGACGGTTTTATTGTGATGGAAGATATCTTCTCCAGCGAAACGGTAGCGTCTCTGTTATCGGAACTGGACCCGCTGGAAGAGAGGAGCACTGCCTATCTACGGGAGCATATGGACGACAAGGGCAATGCTATTCAGACGGTGGAGGGCGTGCCTCGGCGGCCCTAATTCCTCTAATTGGCAAGGACAGAGTGATCACGGTGATGTCGCACGTTATCAGGAAGAACTTTGAACACACTCGATATGAGATTCAGTCTATTAACAATCGCCCTTCGGTCGTGCTTCATGAAGGTGATCAGATTACACCTATTAACAGTGTGGAACTCATCAGCGCTGCGAGGCATTGAGCTAACCAGTACTAATTGTCCGTGAGGCTTGATCATATAACTTGGATTCATTCGATTCTTTTTGTTGTACGATTCTCTAACGAGAGTGGTAAGGAGAGAAGATTGATGCCAGGTATATGAACAGGATATTGCCTTGAAATAGGATAGAAAGTTACTCTCTTTATTAAAGAGAAAGA
>CAZAZB010000673.1:0-1720 GCA_964489485.1 uncultured Pseudomonadales bacterium
ATCTGACTCAACCAGTCGAGCCCTCGCTACGGCTCCTATTCTCGGACAAGCTCCTGGTCGTTATACCGCCTTTCCGGCTTCTATCGCTATTTCAAAAGATAGTAATCTCTTCTCATGTTCAAATATAGATGACACCAGCATAAGCTCGTCTGCGCCTGTTTGTTGGATAAATGATCTAATACCTGACTCAATGGTGCTGATCGCGCCAACAGCCGAACAACTGCTCATCTGGGAAAGCACAGCTTTTTCCTCGGGGTTCATGTTAGCTTCGAATTCTTTAACAGGCGGTTGCAACAGCCCCGGTGTGCCGCGCCTTAAGTTCAGAAAGGACTGCAAGGATGACGAGCGAAGAAATTGTGCTTCTTCATCTGTAGCAGCCGCACAGATATTGAACCCCAACATGACATAGGGCGACTGAAGCTGCTCAGACGGCTCAAATCGGTCGCGGTATATGTCAAGCGCCTGCATCATGGCCCCTGGTGCAAAGTGTGATGCAAATGCAAAAGGGAGCCCGAGAGCAGCAGCTAGTTGTGCGCCAAATAGGCTAGACCCTAGTATCCAGAGAGGCACATATGTACCAGCGCCCGGTACTGCAGTAACTTTTTGTCCTGGTTGCGGGTCTTTTAGGTAGTGCTGTAACTCCACAACATCTCGCGGGAAGTCCTCTGCAGAGGCCGCCAGAGTTCTTCGTAATGCCTGCGATGTTACCTGGTCTGTTCCTGGTGCACGGCCCAGACCCAGATCAATGCGACCCGGATAGAGCGAGGCGAGTGTGCCAAACTGTTCGGCAATAACCAGAGGAGAATGGTTAGGCAACATGATGCCACCTGCGCCAACACGAATAGTTGTTGTGCCACCCGCAAGATAACCGATGACAACGGACGTGGCGGCACTGGCAATGCCACGCATATTGTGGTGCTCGGCCACCCAATATCGTTCGTAGCCCCATTGTTCGGCGTGTTGTGCCAGGTCTAGAGAATTGTGGAGTGCATCTGCAGGTGTATTGCCTTCTGTGACAGGCGAGAGATCAAGAACAGAGAATTTTGGCATGGTATTGGACATGTCTCGATGTGAGTCTGGTGGATTATCGGCTAGTAAAGTTTTTGAGTAGTTCTATCATTACGCGGGTACCACGAACCATATTCTCGACGGAGATTCGTTCGTTATTTCCATGAACGCCACGACGATCAGCAGGGGGAATGACGAAAGGACCGAAGCCGTAGCTGGTGATGCCCATGTCGCGAAAAAAATGGCTGTCTGTAAACCCTGTTGTGACGCCGGGAATGATTAATGCACCGGGAAAATGTTCCGTTAACGTTTCATCTATTGCACGAAAAAGAGGCGTGTCTGTGCTGCTGGCGGTCGCTGTAAAACCCATGATCTTTTCAATGTCTATCTTGTCATCATTTACGATGAGCGTGAGTTCATCGATAAACTGACTGATATCCTGGTCAGGCAGCAGTCTGCAATCGAGTTCAATGCTGGCTTCAGTGGGGACAACGTTGATCTTGTTGCTACCCGCCAATCTCGTAATGGAACAGGTGTTGCGAAGCAGGGAATGTGATCCGGGATTTTTCAACTGGAGGTAATTCATGAAATCTGCATCATGAATCGCATTTTCAATATCGGCATAGAGCGGTGCAATTGATTCGCTCTGGAAGGGTGCCATGCCCTTGAATACTGCTTGGACAGCCGGGATAACCCGTGGCGGGAATCTGGT
>CAZAZB010000674.1:0-1716 GCA_964489485.1 uncultured Pseudomonadales bacterium
AGAGAGATCTATTGCCAAATCACTGGACTCGCTGGCAATACCAGACCTTAATAAAGACGCTTCGCAACCATCCCAGCTTCAATTACAGCCTGAATCCCGGTCTCAATTACAGTCACACTACAACACCCAATATGAGGGTGAATATGAGGCCGTGCATCAATCAGGAAATGTCACCATAAGTGTTGCGCCTGCAATAAGTCGTCCTGCAGCGACCGGAAAGTTCGAGCGTCATCTGGGCGCGGAGACCAATCTGATACATTCCTGGAATATCAATGCTACCGATATGTTCGAACCCTTCTTGTATGGCAAGGGAATCGCCGCGGGTGACATTAACAAAGACGGTTACCCTGACCTTGTCGTTGCCTTTGAGCAGGGCATTTATGTCTATCTCAATACCGGTCAGGGGCAGTATGCGCTCATCAACACGTTGATTCCGGATGAAAATTTCAATACTTTCGTTGCCGCTCTGGTGGATATCAACAACGATGGCTGGCTAGACCTCTTTGCATCTGCTTATGGTGGTAAACAACTTTTTTATCTCAACAACTCTGCTGGTGCCGATAAAAGAGACCAGTCGGTCGGCTTCGCGAAATCAAAGCCAGTCTTTTTACCCTCCGCGACACCGGCACTGGCCATGGCTGTTGCATTCGGCGACCTTGATCAGGATTCAGATCTGGATATGGTGGTTGGTCGATGGTCTCATGGTATCGAACGCTACTTCCGCACTTTTCAGGCCAACAACGAGCTATGGCTGAATCAATCTGGCGGCCTGGAGATGGCCTCCCTCTTTGATGCAGATCCTGCCGGTTCTACCCTGTCCATCCTCTTATCCGATCTCAACGGGGATTCGATACTCGATATTGTTACCGGTAACGACAGACAGGTGCCTGATATTTTCTACTTCTCCACAGGTGTTCTGGCGTACTCTCATCCTGATATCAGCATCATCCCGGAAACCTCACTGAACACCATGAGTTATGATTCAGCCGATTTTAATAATGACCTAAAGTTGGACATTTTCTCCAGCGATATGACGTTCACAGAATCTGGTCGTGAGGATTACTGTGCGAATATGCAGCGACTCGGCACCACGGAACAACAAAACCGGTGCCATCGATTGCTGGATATCAACCGGGAAGTCGATGATTTTAATGTTTCATGGTGCCAATCGCTCGAAGCCAATGAACAGAGTGAATGCCTTGCGGCTGCTATCCTGAAAATCGCTATTAGGGATAAAAATCCGGACCTGTGCAAAAAAATTCCTGCGGGATTCCCTGGCAAGCAAGTCTATTGTGAAAGTACCACCAACGAGATCCCTGCAGACAAAGATGTTGACCTCAGCCTGTATCCACCACAACTAACCACTAACAAGTTTTTAATGTCATGGGGCACCCGATTCCTGGACGTCACAGAAGACATTGGTGTTTCAAGAAGCAATTGGAGTTGGAATGCCAGGGGATTTGATGCAGACAATGATGGGTTTCAGGATATTCTGGTCGGCACAGGATATGGGTTCGGCGCCACGGACGAAAATGACTTTACAATCGATCTACAGGTCTTCTCTAACGTACTCTTCCACAACGACGCCGGTGCAAAATTTAGCCATGCCGAAGGTGCCTTCGGTCTTGAAAACTTCGTCAATACTTCTACCTACACATTAACCGACTATGATATTGATGGGGATCTGGACATCATCGTGACCCTGCTGACGGCAAG
>CAZAZB010000675.1:0-1707 GCA_964489485.1 uncultured Pseudomonadales bacterium
CTGGACGATAGTCTCCTCATAGGTTGCAATTTGTTTTGTGCGTGCACGATTGAAATAGTCGTAATAAGTTAACATCCTGGACAGTTGATTCGGGTCTTCCTGATTGAGGACAACCTTCAGGTATTCCTGGTGGCCAATTTCGTAAGCCGCACGAACTTGTTTGGCGATATACACCTGTTGTTCTGATTTCGCCTGTTGAAGTTCTTGTTGCTGGTCAATTAAACGATTGATGTGCGCCTCACCTTTATCCAGGCCCTCTTCGATGTTTTCAATTTTACGGAGCAGGTCATTGATCTTTTTCTCGTTGAATTCGAGATTCCCTTCAAGGTCTGTCTTCTGACCCTGACTCTCATTAAGAAGTTGTTTGAACTTGTTAATCTCATTTTCAAGTTCCAATAATTGTTCGTCTAATGCTGCAGGATCAGGGTCGGTGAGTTCTGCCGCCACCGCCCCTGTTGTGGACATCATGGCTGTCGACAACATGATGCATCCCAGGCTGATAGCTTGCTTCACCCATCTTAAAGTGCGGAGTCTATATATGGGTATGGGTATGGGTCTGGGTCTGGATCTATGGATGGTTTGACTATGCAGGGTTGGCCGATGCACGGGTGTTGGTGTCTGTAGGTTAAACACTGGTTACTCCAAATGGGTCCACCAGTGAGCGACCAGTCATTTCAGGCGGCGGTTCAATGTTCATTATCGCCAGCAGTGTGGGTGCGACATCGCTCAGTGTACCCCCCTGTTGCGCCAGGGAAATATCTCTTGACCCGATATAGACCAGCGGAACCTGTTCGGAGGTATGGGCTGTGTGAGGTTGGCCTGTCAATGGGTCGTTCATTTTTTCTACATTGCCGTGGTCAGCAGTAATCAGGCAGTGTCCTGATACTTCGGCGATAGCGGACACGAGTTTGCCGATGCATTGGTCCAGACATTCAACGGCTTCGATGGCGGCGGGTAAATTCCCGGTATGACCGACCATATCGCCATTGGCATAGTTACAAACAATCAGATCATACTTTCGTGATCGGATTGCTTGAATTAACTTGTCTGTTAACTCTGGTGCGCTCATGCAGGGTTGGAGATCGTAAGTGGCAACGGAAGGAGATGGGATAAGAATCCTGTCTTCCCCTTCAAATTGTTCTTCTCGACCCCCTGAAAAGAAGAAAGTGACATGAGCATATTTTTCAGTCTCTGCAATGCGGAGCTGTTTAAGCCCGAGTCCTGAAACAAACTCACCAAGGCCATTTCGGAGTAGATTCGGCTCGAAAGCACAGGGTGTATCTATATCACTTGCGTATTGGGTCAGCGTGACAAATGTGTTCAGTACAGGCGGGTTACTGCGTTCAAAGGCCGAAAAGGTTTTCTCGGTAAAAGCACGTGTTAGCTCCCTCGCTCGATCTGAACGGAAATTCATAAAAATGACGCCGTCGCCATCTGCTATTGTCACCGCCTTGCCCTCATGGATGATCGATGTGGGTAAGACAAACTCATCGGACTCACCTCGTTCGTAGGCCAGTGCCAGGCCGTCACTGGCAGAATCTACCATAAAGGCAGATTTGCCGTGGGCGATAAGTTCATACGCCTTGCGCACACGATCCCATCTATTGTCCCGGTCCATCGCGTAGTAGCGGCCGACCAAAGAAGCAATACCGCCATTCAATTGTTGTTGACTGAATGTTGAATCAATCTCCTGCAGAGAACTCATCG
>CAZAZB010000676.1:0-1701 GCA_964489485.1 uncultured Pseudomonadales bacterium
AAGTCCATGCCGAAGGAGATGTTGCCCATCGTCAGTAAGCCTCTCATCCAATATGGTGTGGAAGAAGCGATTGAAGCGGGTCTGACGAATATCGGTTTTGTGTCCGGTCGGGGTAAGCGAGCCATTGAAGATCACTTCGATATTTCTTATGAACTGGAACACCAGATTTCTGGGACCTCGAAAGAGGCACTGCTCGAAGGTATTAATTCCATTATTGATAGCTGTACCTTTTCTTACACGCGTCAAATAGAAATGAAAGGGCTTGGCCATGCCATTCTGACCGGGCAATCGCTTATCGGAGACGAACCCTTTGCTGTTGTGCTGGCGGATGATTTCTGTGCTAACGATGGTGATGGTGTGCTGAAGCAAATGGTTGATCTGTACGAAGAATACAATTGTTCCATTGTCGCGATTGAAGAAGTCCCGAAGGATCAGACGCAGAACTACGGTGTGATCGACGGCGTTGAAATACAGGAAGGCATCTACAAGGTCTCTGAAATGGTTGAAAAACCAGCACCGGAAGATGCTCCGACTAACCTTGCCATTATCGGTCGCTATATCCTGACGCCGGATATTTTTCGAATACTGAAAGACATTCCTCCTGGCAAAGGTGGTGAGATACAGATTACAGACGCCATCGCGGAACAGGCCAAGAAGAAAATGGTGCTGGCCTATAAATTTAAGGGGCAGCGGTTTGACTGTGGTAGTGTCGAAGGTTTTGTCAGTGCGACTAACTTTGTCTATTCATCGCAATATGCAGAAGGCGAAAACTACCCGAGAAAACAAGGATGAGAATAACAATTGTTGGCACAGGCTATGTGGGTCTGGTGACGGGGGCATGTTTTGCCGAAATGGGTAATGATGTTACCTGTATCGACATTGATGAAGAAAAATTAGCGAAGCTTCGGGATGGCATTATTCCCATCCATGAACCCGGTCTCGAAGGGCTGATTACGCGTAATGTCGCTGCTGGTCGAATAAACTTCTCCGATGATCTTGAATCTTCTCTGCATGAATCTGCTGTGGTCTTCATTGCCGTGGGGACGCCGCCAAAAGAAGACGGCAGCGCGGATCTTAGCCACGTGCTCGCGGTGGCAACCCAGATTGGGGAAAAGTTAAAACATTCGACCGTGGTCGTAGACAAAAGCACGGTACCCGTTGGTACGGCAGAAAAAGTGCAGGCGACCATTGGTTCTGTGCTGAATAAACGCGGTGTCGATGTTGATTTTGATGTTGTGAGCAACCCTGAATTTTTGAAAGAAGGGGCAGCCATCAGCGACTTTATGTCACCAGACAGAATTGTGATTGGCTTCAGCAAAGAATCCAGTTGTGATGTGATGCGCGAGTTGTATGCGCCTTTTTCGCGAAATCACGACAAGATCCAGTTCATGGGTGTGCGCGATGCAGAGATGACCAAGTATGCAGCCAATGCGATGTTGGCCACCAAGATCTCATTCATGAACGAGATAGCGCTAATGTGTGATCACTACGGTGTCGATGTAGAGAATGTCCGTAAAGGTATTGGTTCCGATCCGCGCGTGGGCTATTCCTTTATATACCCTGGCAGTGGTTATGGTGGATCCTGCTTTCCTAAAGACGTTCGGGCGCTTATTTCAATGGCTGAATCAGTCGGGCTCGATCCCAGGATATTCAGCGCGGTAGAAGAAAGAAACCAACGTCAGAAGACGGTTCTGGTGCCGA
>CAZAZB010000677.1:0-1696 GCA_964489485.1 uncultured Pseudomonadales bacterium
TTTTTTCACCGTAGAAAACGTGCAGGGTTGGTTCATGTGTGAAATCCGGGACGACGTTGGCGTACACATCAACCATGTCCATGCCTGGATGCGCGCTCATCACGTGTCCACCACATGTTTTACAGAATTGTCGAAAGCTGCTTTCAGTCTTGTTATAAGTACCGAGATTGTCCTCCCCTTTTGTCACCTTGACGGCATCGGGAGACCATAGGCTGAATGAATTGATGGGGGCACCTGCCCAGCCAGCACAGTCGGTGCAATGGCAATAACCCATCACCTGGGGCGCGCCATTTAATTCAATTTCCACTTCGCCACAAAAACAACCACCTTTGTATGAATCACTCATTTCTTTTTTCCCTATTGTGTTGGCGGATTATGTATAGGATTGATCATACGCCAAAACACCATGGAGTCTAGCGGTCTTGGGGTACCACCATTCCCAAGACCGGTATCGTCTGGTTGGTGCATATTTGGCGTGAAGTGCCCTATTGATCATGATCTGGATCAAATGTGAGAAGGTTGATTCTTCGCTTTATTCTGCTGGTGGTATAATAGTATTTTACCAGAATGTGTGAGATTGATGATGGTTGGAATTGATTCGTTGTCTGCTTCATGCCGATTCGCTGCGCTTGTGTTTCCCGTGCTTATACTGAGCGGATGTTCCACGCTTGAACCAGCAGTCGTTCAGTATGACTCAGGAGCCGATTATCAAGGTCTACAATCATTTACCTGGATTACTGACAGACCGCTTGCCTTCCATCAGGTTGATCAGAATGCCATCGTTGATCCAGTACTGGAATCTAGCCTAAAGAAAATTTCAGGTGATTTGCTGGCAGCAAAAGGTTTTCACTTCGTGAACAACCTTGAAGATGCAGATCTGGCTGTCTCGTTCTCGGTAGGTGCGAGAACCAGGAAACTTGCTCCAAGGGACAGATTTCCGGATGCGATTAGCGGGGACGAACGTGATGAATGGCTCGGCTATTGGGCAGATTCAAATATTGAAAGCGTCGACTACCTGGAAGGTCAAATCTGTATTGAATTTCACGACGTTAGAACACGTAAACCTATCTGGCATGGAACTGTTAGAGACATACTATTGGACTCTGGCGAGGTATTTGATGAGTCTGTTGTTCAGACCGTTGTTGTAAAGATTCTGGATAAATTTCCACCCAACCGATGATCTGGGAGAGAACGATGAAGATAGATGCAATGAAGTTTGGGATCGCCAGTGCACTCGCATTTGCGATAATCTGGTTGTTTTGTAGCCTTTTTGTCTGGTCAATGCCTGCCATGACAATGGAAATGACAGGGAACATGATGCACAGCGACTGGTCACAGATGGGGTGGCACCTTTCTCCAATGGGGGTTCTGGTTGGCATGCTGGGTTGGTCTGTTGGCGCAGGTTTTACCGGTGGATTGTTGGCGACCATTTATAATCGGCTACTCTGACTCGGCTACTTTATAAAAATCTGTTGGCGAAAGTACGTTGATAAGACACCATCGTCCATCGCTTTTTGGCAATGGTTCATACCTCATTTTCCCTTGTGGCTTCTATTCAGTGATGAGGTCGGATAATGTTGTGGAGAATAGTTGAAGAAGATGGAGTCTAAAATGCTGAGCTGGCAAGTTGGAGATGTCAAAGTAACCCGTATTATTGAGATGGAAATTCCCATTCCCTACAACGAAGATCAGCCCT
>CAZAZB010000678.1:0-1695 GCA_964489485.1 uncultured Pseudomonadales bacterium
GGTCAATCTGGTGCAAAAAATGCCGCCTATCTGGCTGCGCAGATTCTCGCGACCAGCGATGACGCCGTGAAGAGCGCACTCTTGCAAGAGCGCGCTGATAACGCCGCGAGTATCCGACAAAAAAACACTGATCTGAATAATAAGGATCTGAATAGCACTGATCTGGACACTAAAGATCTAAATGGTTAAGCAGAAGGATGACGATTGGTGTTAGATCCTTCTGCCTGGCGGCAACAGAATATCAACCGTATACTATTTCATGAAGGTGTGATTGCCTATCCTACTGAAGGTGTCTGGGGATTGGGCTGCTTACCGGCAAGCCTGTCTGCCATCACCAGGATTCTGGCGATCAAGCAACGTTCCTGGGAACAGGGACTAATTTTAGTGGCAAGCTCGGTCGACCAATTTTTGCCATATCTTGAGGGGCTTCCGGCGAAATGTCGGGTAACACTCGATACCCCTGCGCCTGAGCCGGTTACCTATCTTGTACCTGACAACGGTTTCTGCCCGTTATGGATCAAAGGTAGACATTCGACAGTTGCTCTCAGGGTTTCGACACATCCAATCGTGAAACGTATCTGCCAGGGCGTGAATTCTCCGATTGTCTCAACCTCTGCGAATCCATCTGGTCGCTTGCCTGCAAAGACCAGTCTGCAAGTTCGTCGCTATTTTTCTCAGTCGATAGACCTCATTGTTCCTGGCGATCTCGGGGGAAGCAAAGGTGCCAGCGAAGTACGGAATCTACTCACCAATGAAGTTGTCCGGGCAGCGGCAGGATGAGTCAACATAAGCTGGCCGTTCTAGGAAATCCGATTGCTCATAGCCGCTCTCCCGATATCCACAAGATGTTTGCGGAGCAAACGGGGATAGAGCTGAGTTATGAAAAGATTCAGGTCCTTGATGGGGAATTCCAGCAGATTGCTGGAGGATTAGTGAAAGAGGGCTACACCGGTTTTAATGTGACATTACCCTGCAAGGGTGAAGCCTTCAGCTTTGCGAGTAGCTGTTCCGAATCGGCGATTAAAAGCGAGGCAGTCAATACAATTAGTTTGGCCAATGGTTCCATTTTAGGCGATAACACCGACGGTGCTGGGCTTGTCAGGGACATGACGCGAAACCTCGGCTGGAACATGACCGGTAAGCGTATCCTTATCCTTGGTGCCGGGGGTGCAGTCAGAGGCGTCCTACCTGCATTGCTCCAGACAGAACCCACTTCGATTCATCTGTTAAACAGAACGCTGATAACCGCAGAAGATATTGTGGCGCGAATGGCTGACGAAAGATTGCGAGCAGTCACTCACCAGGCTCTGGAAGTTGATTACGATCTTGTCATCAACGGTACCTCTGCCGGTCTGGTTGGTGGTGAACTGGCGCTGCCAGCGTTCATTTTGTGTGCTGATTCCAGAGTTTACGATATGGTCTATGGTGCAGAACCCACTCAGTTTAACCGGTGGTGTGCTGAAGTCGCCGCCTGTGAGGTTTCCGATGGACTCGGGATGTTGGTTGAGCAAGCTGCTCTTTCTTTTTACGATTGGTTTGCCACGGAAGTGCGCACGCCTGAAGTGATTACAGTGTTAAGAGATCAGATCTAAAGCATGAGCTGGCGGTTCATCTCGCGAGCGTAAAGTGCGAAATAAATAATATAATACAGGAATTGAAATGACGAACTCGTTGCTTATTGATAGTGACCTACCT
>CAZAZB010000679.1:0-1693 GCA_964489485.1 uncultured Pseudomonadales bacterium
TCGTTTAGAGACACCACGAATGTGGGTGGTAAAACCACGATTCACCCAGAGTACCTTGTTGCCAGTTTGCGGATGTCGTACAACCACAGGGTGTGTCGTCTTGTTGTATTTTCGATCATCGTAACCATACCCGGCACTGTACGGCAGTGCGCCGTCATGGATTGCGCTCAGGTTATCGACCAGTGCTCTGACAGGTTCAGACAGTTGATTGTAGGCTTCGTACATATTGGCAAATAGTGTATCGCCGCCCCCGCTCTCCGGAACTTCCGTCACATAAAGCATGGAGCACTTGATAGGCTCTGGATCGCAGGAGACATCCGTATGCCAGCCATCACCGGCGGTGTACTTTGAGTTTTTGGTGGTCTTCACCACCAGGATCTCCGGATCATCGCTGCCCTTGTCTGCCAGTGCGTGACGGTGAAGTCCGCCTGTCCCGAAATGGTTGCCGATGTTCTTGTGTTGTTCCCTGGATAATTCCTGATCCCGGAATACCAGTACCAACCGTTCATGGAGCAGGGTCTTCATTTGTGAAAGGGTTTCATCGCTGGCATTGGCAAGATCCAGTCCGCGTATTTCAGTGCCTGTTTTGGGTGTCAGTTGTTCCAGTTGCATCTGTGTGGTCCTCAAGCTAGTCGTTATGGTGGGGGTCACAAAGCCTGATTGCCTTGTTCTCTTGGCTGAACACTATAGCGAATAAAATAACTTAATCAAGTGGTAAATATCTCTTAATCAGCCTGTCTATGGTATTATCCGAAACTCGAGGTAGCACAAACGGAGCAATCCATGCCGGTATCCACGGCGGGCAAAACACAAAAAGACCAATCAGAATCTCTGGAAGAGGGTTTCGACCTATCCCGGATTCGTTCCCTGAAGGGTGAACAGACCGCACGCAGTATTTTGCGGGCTGCGCTCACAATCATTGATGAGCAGGGTCTTGGTGCAGCATCTCAGGAAGCCATTGCAAAGAAAGCCGGTATTTCACAGAGTACGCTACGGCACTATTTTCGCACCAAAGACGAATTGCAGATGGCGATTTTCACCACCCAATACAATCGTCATCAGAGAGGGATGGAGAAACTTATATTGGGGCCGCCGGAACCTGCCGGGCAGAGAATCCGCCGCATGGTTTCCAGCCATCTCGACTATATTATTAGTTCATCAGATGGCGTGGCGTTCGAACATTATGCTTTCTTGACCAGAAATGAGCAGGTCAAAGAGATTCGTGATCGCTGGTACAACTGGTTGATGCAACACTATGCGGCGCTCATCAAACAAATTAGCCCGGCGTTGAGCGATGAGATTTGTGAAGACCGTGCATTTCAGATACTGACACTTTGTCTTGGCTGTTGGTTAACTCTAGGCAAGTCCAGGCCCGGATTATTGAATGATTCCAGTGAGGGTCTGAAAGCCAGGGTTGTCCGGCAGGTTGAAAAGCTGACCACGGATCAGGGCTAGCGCGACAGATTTCATGGGGGTAATTTACCATTTGTAAAGTCTGATTGATGTCGGATGGTTGAGTAGTCCGCGCCCCAATTTAAACAGCCGCGCTGAGCATTTTATATTTATAGAGTAATTAGTATTTTACTCTAAATTAATAACTCGCTATGATAATCATCCCGATAATAATGATTGCTGGGGCGCTGACTAAAGCCTGTACTAAAAATTCAAGGTCAGCAGAAGCTGGTAACTGATA
>CAZAZB010000680.1:0-1693 GCA_964489485.1 uncultured Pseudomonadales bacterium
AGGACGGCCACCAATTGTCCACGATTTGTAAATTCTACACTGACCCCAATTATTCATTGTCCACGATTTGTAAATTCTACACTGACCCCAATTATTCCACTGACCCCAATTATTCCTATGGCACATCAAGATAATCAGGCAACAGCCACTCTGATACAAAAGCGATTCCTGCAAGGATTAGAGTTCCGCAAAAAAGGAAACTCAAAACAGGCGCGAAAGCGATTCGAGCAGGTTCTCAAACTGCAACCTGAACATCTGGAATCATTGTTGTTACTCGGCGCAGATGCCTATGGCAATGGTAATCCTGACAAAGCGGCAAACTTTTTTAGGAAAGCGACAAAGGTAGACCCGCTCAACGCCGCGGCTTATTTTAATCTGGGCGTATCCCAGGACGAACAGCAAGATCACCCAGCTGCTATCCTGAACTACGATAAAGCGATCAACATCGACCCTTCCCATGCCAACGCCCACAACAATCGAGGTGTTTCGCAACAGGCGCTTGGGAATTATCAGCAAGCGGTCTCAGATCATAAACAAGCCATAAGTATAGATGCTGTACACATGCAGGCGTACAACAATCTTGGCATGGCGTATGAACATTTATCAGAATTCCTGCTCGCCATTGAGGCCTATGAGCAGGCACTGAAGCTGAATCCTGATCAAGTCGAAATTCTAAATAACCATGGGAACTCACTGTCAGCGATCAAGCAGTATGACAAGGCACTTATCAGCTATGACCGCGCGATGGAAATAGACCCAGACTACGACTTTTTACAAGGGGCGCGGTTGCACGCAAGAATGCAACTTTGTGACTGGCGTGACTATGAAGTGGAAACTCAAAGGCTGTTTGAACGAGCTATCCAGGGTGAAAATGCATCGTCACCCTTAACAAGCCTCGCCATTCTCGACTCTCTTGAACTACATCGGGCGACCACAAGAGTCTGGACTAAAGCCAAGAATCCTGATCATTCATTACCTGAATTTGCACCAAAACAGGAGGTTAACAAGAGGCTGCGAATCGGCTATTTCTCCGCTGATTTCCGAGATCATCCGGTTGCTTATCTCACTGCCGAATTATTCAAAAAACATGATTCGGGCAAGTTCGAAATTATCGGTTTCTATTTTGGGCCGACAACTGAAGATGACATGTATAAAAGAATATCCAGCGCATTTGATCAGTTCTTTGACCTTGGTGATAGCACGGACAAGGAAATTGCTGATCTTTCCAGGAAGCTGGGTATAGACATCGCAATAGATCTCGGTGGATACACTCAGGGTAGTCGCGCAGCGATATTTTCCCATCGGGCAGCTCCTATTCAGGCAAGCTATCTAGGCTATCTTGGCACCATGAGTACGGGCGCCATAGATTATTTGTTTGCAGACGAAACACTTATCCCAGAGTCGTCACTGTCTTATTATTCGGAAAAAATAGTTTACCTTCCCTGCTATCAGATTAATGATTCGCTTCGCCGGATAGCCGAGAGGGAGTTTACGCGGGAAGAACTAGGGCTGCCAGAAACGGGTTTCGTCTTCTGCTGCTTCAATAACCCCTATAAAGTGACTCCGCAAACCTTTGATGGGTGGATGCGAATTCTGTCTTCTGTTGAAGGTAGCGTAATGTTTCTTTATTCCACCAATGATACCTGCGTGGTAAATCTAAAACGCGAAGCTTCCATACGTGGCATCGACCCTA
>CAZAZB010000681.1:0-1685 GCA_964489485.1 uncultured Pseudomonadales bacterium
CCAGAAGCGCGACACTTCCTCGACTCCAGGAAGGCATGGGTTCACGATCAAACAGCGCCCACTTAAAACATTTGTCGGGCTCCATGGCATCGATGAGTGAAACAATGGTTTTATCCCAACCGATGAAATCTTGCCGCAATTCGTCCAGATCGCCCTTCTGCGTCCAGGATTCGACTTCCCAACCCGGTTTTTCCACCACACAAACACAGTTAACAAGCTCACCGCGGCGGACATAGTAGTGCACAAAATGCTTGCCCGGGCCCCACCATAGACCAGCCACTGGCGGCAAACTCAATCCCGCGAGCCGTTCTATGGGAATCAAACCACGCCAGGCAACATTACCCGTGAACACCGGCTCCTCCTGACCAAAAAGAGTTGTGCGTATGGCTGAATGAATACCATCAGCACCAATGATCATGTCGCCATAAATCGTTTTGCCATCATGGACGATGGAACAACTCTTTAGCGATTCTTCAAACCCTTCTATCCGGGCAGAATGCTCAATCTTTATTTTCGGGTGATCACGCGCCTTATCGAGAAGCATGGCCAACAAGTCAGCGCGATGAATATGGTAGTAGGGAAATCCATAATTTTTTAGAGCGTCTTTCCCAAGCGTAGTCGTCGACAGAAGCTTTCCCTGCTTCCAGTCTCTCACTTCAACGGCTTCCGGTAAGAATGCAGCAGCCTGAAGGGCTTCTTCAAGACCCAGATAATGCAGGACCCGACTACAATTTGGGCTCAGTTGAAGACCTGCACCGACCTCCCCAATCTGCGATGTCTGCTCAAAGATGACCACATCAAAACCGCTATCTGCCAAACAGAGCGATAACGTTAGGCCACCGATTCCTGCGCCGACAATGAGTGCTGTTTGTTTTGCCATTTTAAATTCCTACCGCGTCTCAATCATTCTTCTCACACGCCATGGACAGCTCAATATTGTTACAAAGGAGCGTTTAATCAAGACAACACTGCCAGCCATTAGCCGATAATTCAATTGATCGGAGTCAGGCGAAGTTCATTCCGCCTCATCTTTTTGCACAGGATTTTCCAGAGGCTGCAACAACAACTTGTGGATCCAGATCGCGTTATGCGCATCGAATCCACGTAAGCCAATGTTGAGATCTGCCTGGGGTAATAGAGGGTGTTCCTTGTAGCTTCCGAACAACCTGTCCCACCAGGGAAAGTTAAAACCAAAGTTCCTGTTATGCTCTGCTGCATCCTGAGAGTGATGGATGCTATGCATGTCTGGCGTGACCAGAAATAAGCGTAATACCCGGTCAACTGATCGCGGAATATGAATATTGCTGTGATTGAACATGGAGGTCAGATTCAGCAGGATTTCTGAAAGTAGAACAGCAATCACAGATGGACCCATGAGCACGATCAATACCATCTTAATCATGAGTGACAAAATGATCGAAAGAGGGTGGAAGCGGTTCCCCGTTGTCAGGTCATAGTCTAGATCCGTGTGGTGCATCCGGTGCAGGCGCCATAGAAAATCGAACTGGTGGAACAGGCGGTGTTGCCAATAAATGGTGAAATCGAAGACAACCACATAGATGGCCAACGACAACCAAAACGGCAAGACTGCAATATTCAGTAATCCCCATCCATTGTCTATCGCCAGAACGGCCAAAGCTGTCCCCGCCACAGGAAAAATCAATTTTATGAAAATTGAATTGAAC
>CAZAZB010000682.1:0-1676 GCA_964489485.1 uncultured Pseudomonadales bacterium
TTTGTTTTGTTTTTGGTTGTTGCTACGAATTTTACAGTCTTTTTTGATCTGCTCCTTTGTCTTATATAGTTTTCGATGAAGTTTGTCGATGACATTGCCAAGTCGGATAATCATTTTTTCTTTTTTTTTGATCTCCGGGTTGGCGATCTCTTGCCGTTCGCTCTCTACCATCGTAAAACCAGGATGGTAATGCAATGGATGTCGTTCCTGGAGGTGCTTGAAGGTATTTTCCGATGCACCCCATCGGCTGAGTATCGCGCGGGTGGCCTCTATCGTACTTTGTTTTCCATAGGCAAGACCACAGGTGCGACGATGACTGGCGTGGTTCCAGAGAATGAGGTGGCGTAGTGTGAAGGAGTGAGGCTCTGTTTCGGTATCAGATTGATAACTGAATTTCTTTTCTTCTTCGAACACACTGTAACGTTTGTTATTGTGGGTGAATTCCTGCGTAAATTGATGATCTTCGATATTTGACAGGCGCTCGGTATCGACATTCTTATCCCAGCTGACAAAGGCTTGTTCAGCCTTGACGAGTCGAGAGAAGAATTTTTTGTCATATCCTTCACGGTCAAATACGGAAATGGGGCGATCCGGCATTTCTGACTGCCATTTATCGACGACATGAATAACCTGTTCTTTCATCTCACCCTTGCCTTCATCAATCACAAAATCGACGATTCGTCCGGTATGATCACAGGTAACCTGACTGGTTCGTCCCGGAACTGGCATGCGGCACTGGGTGTTGTAACTGTAATGCACCTTTTCTTTGCCGGTATAGGGTAGCAGATGCCCATCAGTGAACCAGAGCCATAAACCCACTACGCCCGTGCGAATCTGCCTGCGAAAATAGTCATCAAGTACATGCCGGGCGAGGCCTTGATTTGATATGTCGTAAAACCATTTCCATAGTGTGCTTTTGGAGGGAATCGTTCCAAGTCCAAGCACGACACCTGCCTCTCGTGAACGAAGATGCTTGGTTTGTTCGATTGAGCGGATATTCAGACCTGCCATCAGAAGAAAAACAGAGAATATTCGCCACCCCGTGCCGAAGTGTCCTATGATCAATTGTAACCAGCGTGACTGAAAAAGGAGCGGTATCCAATAGATGAAGACTCCCGCATAGCGACTGGATTCCCAGGCGTGTTGTTCAGAAAAGGGTTGTTTTTGATCACTCACTTCTTCTGTGCGATCGTTGTCACCAAAGGAAAAATCCAGGTGCGTCTGAGCAATGGCTTCTTTTTCTTGTTGTTTCTGCTTTACTCGAAGAGCTGCGAGCTGTTCAGATTTATTGCCACGGGGGAGTTGATCTGCATGTAATGCGCGCTGCTTCTTATGATTCTTACTCGCATCTGGGCTATAGCCATAAATCAACCCTTCTGCACCAAAAAAGCGGTATGACTCCCGGTAGTTATGAATGGTTTGGCGGCTGATATTTAGTATTCTGGACAGTTTTGTGGGTTGGGCTCCCAGGTTGATACTTTCTACAATGAACAGCTTTTTGGCCACCTTATCCGAAAGTTCCACGGACTTGATGATGCTACCCTGGCGATATAAAAGAGTTTGTCCTTTAAGTTCATTGCCAAGTTCTAAATAAAGGTCTTTTCCGAGTGAGTGGCGTTTTTTTTCGCTTTGTTCGCCATTATTATCTTCAATAAAGCATGATTTCTGTAACATCA
>CAZAZB010000683.1:0-1675 GCA_964489485.1 uncultured Pseudomonadales bacterium
ATCACTCAGGCTGGCATAAAATCCTGACTTCCCCATTGGATCAATTCGTAGACTCAGATCTCCAGATGCGGCTGCATCGATGATAGATTGTATTTCTTCTGTGACGGCAACTTCATCTGTCTTGTCTTTCCATTCCACAACAGTGCCAAGCCGTTCATTATCAGGACCGAATACCGGACTGGCGATCAAGGAGAAAGTGCGATTGGCTACGGTAATTGAAGCCGAATGGACCCTGCTCAATCCACCAAGCACGGCTCGCTGATGTGCAGGATTTTTATGAAAGACATCAATATTTTGACCAATTAGGTTGTCTGCAGAAAATTCCGGTAATGCCTGCCGCAGGTCGCTCTCGGCAGCCCGCAACATCCGCATGACGCTATCATTCGTGTAAGTGATGATATTGTCTGCATCTGCAATCATGACATTACAGCTTGCGGCAGTCAGTGCAGCTCGAACCCGCGCATTCCTAACGGCATCCATCTTGTCTTTCATCAACACCGTGGTATCAAGCCATTCAACAATTGAACCCTGACGCTCACTATAACGGTCTAATAGCGGCTTGGTTGTTAGTTCAAAAAACCGGGCGCCGATTTGAATTTGCGCATGATGAGTATCTTTAAGATTATCCAGAATACTCATTTCATGTTGTGGATTCTTATGGAACAAGTCCATTGAACCACCAACGATATTCCGGGTTGCAAAGTGAGGCAGGTCTCTCTTAATTTCTTCTTCTGCGTTGGCCAACATCTCAAGCACTGAAGGATTCGCGTAGACAATATTTCTCTCAAGATCTGCAATCATCACATTTGCCGAGAGCACATCATAGACGCTGTAATCAGCTTCCTCCTGCACCAGTGTCAACGATTCCGTCGCAACCTCTCGCTCCTGCACTTTGACGACTGCCCTTCTTAAATTGAATATGCTCACTTAAAATTCCTTTCTATTCGTTATTCTTGGTTCTTATAAAACAGTTCTTATCAAACAGTTCTTATCAGACAATTTTTATCAGACTGTTCTTATCAGGGCTTTGATCAGATAGCTCTTATGAAACAGCTCTTATGAAATAGCGCTTATGAAATCACCTGGACGAACCTCTATATATCCGCCTGGGTCAACCCAAAGGGAACCGAATCAAACACCTAGGGAACCTCTGATTAAGTTCGGACCGCCGAACCGCTTTTGTGCCATTAATCAGAGCTTCCCTAGACACAGCAAAACAAAAATTACCCACCTGCGCCGCTAAGTCGATATAGTAGCCCTGAATTCAACCCAGCGATTAGAGAATAGTGTCCGGCCTTTCACAAAGGCTTTCACGAAGGCTTTCACAAAGATATCTTCGGCGACATAGAAGGAGAGAATAGTATGAGCAGACCTGTCGCATTTATTATCGGTGCAGGAGACTACATTGGCGCAGCAGTTTGCAGGAAGTTTGCATCCAACGGATACATTGTGTGCATGGCACGCCGTCATGGTGACAAGCTTCAACCCCTGGTGGATGAAATAGTCAATGCCGGTGGTGAGGCTTATGGATACAGCATGGACGCACGTGACGAAGATCAGACTGTTGAAACTTTCGCCTCTATCGAGAAAAACATAGGAGCGTTGAATTTTGTTCTGTTTAACGTCGGCGGCAATGTCAATTTCCCGATTGCGGATACAACCAGCAGAGTCTTTC
>CAZAZB010000684.1:0-1666 GCA_964489485.1 uncultured Pseudomonadales bacterium
AAATGCCTGCACAGGTAAGTCCATCGGCCAATAGTGCCGATAATTAACCCGTCAATCACATAAACCTGTCTTTTTCGAGGTATATACAGGAATACCCCTATTTGCACCGGTCAATGTCCGGAAGGTGGTATCCGGTTATTTGGAGGGGATGCAGGTTTCTGGGCAAAAGCCTGCACATAACGTTGAAAATAAACACGTGCGCGTTTTTTCAGTGATTCCAGCATTGCCAGGCCATCTTGACCTTGTTTCTTCAGCGCTGCCTCGATCATCATTTTGTTTTCAAAGGCGGCCTTATAACCCTGTGCTGCTGCTACATGAAACCATAAATAGGCCTGTTCAACATCTTGCGGGACAGATGGTTCCCCACTGACATAGAGGACACCCAAATTGATTTGCGCCAGGCCGTGCCCCTGTTCTGCCGCTTTTCGATACCAGATAAAAGCGTATTGCGCGCTTTTTTCAACGGCCTCACCATTATCGTACATGTATCCTAAATAATATTGCGCATCTGCAATGCCTTGTTCTGCTGCCCGGCGAAACCATTTGAGACTGCTGGCCAGGTCTTTTTTTACACCCTTCCCTGCGCGGTACAGCATGGCAAGGTTGTGCTGTGCCTCGGCATTACCTGCATTCGCCAGACGTGAAAAAATACTGAATGCCTTGTCGTAGTCTTCATTTTCGACGGCAGCAATGCCCGCATCGATTTCCGAAGCGGGCTCCACGGAAGAAGCAGACTGGGTTTCCACAGAAGTGGGAGAAGCGGGAGTATCTGCAGCATCGGCCGAGCCAATAATGCAGCCCAGCAAAAGCCCCATCACACCAAGGTGTCGAAGAAAAAACGGCATAGGTAATTTAAAGACGAGCGTCAGCGGGTCATCAAATGCCCTCAGACTTCATCCACTTCCTCAGTGCCGCATTGGGGGCTGGCGGTTTGATACCACGGGGAAGACTGGTGCCAATAGCATCACAACGCACACGCAATGCCTTGCGGAAGGCACCTTCATAACCATACTTGCGAACCGAGAATGACACGTTGCGTTGCTTACCCTTTTCCATAAATCGTGCACTCCAGTGCACACGCAAACTGCCCGCTTTGTCTGCCACTGACAGGGTCACACCGACCACGCCACTGGTACTGCGTCGGTCAACACTGTGCTCACGCGTTTTGCGCATATGCACGGGTACAATTTTGTTTTTCTTTACGACTTTATCGCGGTGTTCCTGTGCGGCCAGTTTTGCCTTCGTCTTGCTACCATGCACGCCATCAGAAAAAAGTTTTGACTCAACCGGTTTGGAATCTTTGTAAACGCGGACCCACCATCCATGGGTATTGCCGTGGTCCATACGTGTAATATAGGTCAGCCCAAGCCCCTTGGCCTGTTTGCCTGTTGCTTTTTTAGCTGTCTTTTTGCGAGATTTTTTAATCGCCACCATCGGACTCCTTTTCTCTACCTGGCTTGTTCGCTTGCTCTAAATTTTTGATTGTGGGTAATGGATAAAAAATACTGACTCAATTCAGTGCCGCCAGCTTTCTTATTGCTCATCCGTCGACTGGGCAGACTTCTTCTTGCGCTCTTCACGCTCCCAGTAATCCGTGCTGACCCTGCAATCCAGCAACGCCATCGCCGATACAGCCACGATGGAAATGATAATAAGATAGTGTGTC
>CAZAZB010000685.1:0-1665 GCA_964489485.1 uncultured Pseudomonadales bacterium
AAGTGAGCGTTCAATCCTGGAATTGAGGTTGCTTTCTCAGCCAATATTGTTTCCTTGCTACCATTGGTGAATGATGTGTGAATTGTAATCATTGAAATTGCATATGTCCCGTAACACGCGGACGCCTCCTCTGGGCACGGCGTTAGCTTTTTCGTGAAAGACCCCCGCCAACGATCGGCGGAGGTTTTCGGCCAACTCCGGTCAAATTGCTCAAACCCTGGACACCGCGTAGTATTCACTGAACCTTGATGTCGAGTAGCGAAGAGTGGACCGACCGTTCGCAGCATATACCGGTGATGAACCCTATATCTTTGTGAGTTACTCGCACAGAGATTCATCCGCTGTTTATCCAGAATTAACCTGGCTGCGAGAAAGCGGATTCAATATCTGGTACGACGAGGGGATTGAAGCAGGAACCGAATGGCGTGAAGAACTGGCCAGGGCCGTCAAGAACGCGAAACTAGTTCTCTATTTTGTAACACCTGAATCTGTTCAATCAGAGAACTGTCGTAAAGAGGTGAGCTTTGCCATTGATGAAGGCACGCCTATTATCGCTATTCATCTTAAAGAGACCAATTTGCCTGATGGGCTGAAATTGACCCTGTCAGATCGTCAGGCAATCCTCAAATACGAAATACCTAAGGGTGAATATCAGCAGAAACTGCAAGCGCGTATAGCGTACTACCTGGATCAGGAGATCGTTCCACCTGTGGTTGAAGCGCGCAATAAGACCATGCCTATTTTAGCGGGTGCGGCTGTTGTTCTCGTTCTAACGATTGGACTAATTGTCTACAATCAGCAAACTGAACAGCAGACTACTGGCATCACAACGGAACCGGTAACGACCGTGGCTACATCTAACCAATCAGAATCAAACACCGGCGAAAAGGTTGATCTGGCTGCAATGCAATCCATCGCGGTACTCCCCTTCACCAATATGAGCACCAGTGAGGAGATAGCTTTTCTGGCCGATGGGTTGTCTGAAGACATACTGGATAACCTGGCTCAACTCAAATACCTTAAAGTTGCCTCCCGTTCGGCGTCGTTCCAATTTACGGGTCGGGGTGTGGACCCGTCGAGTGTGGGCAAGAGTCTGGGTGTCGCCTATCTACTAGAAGGCAGTGTCCGACAACAAGGCGAAAAGCTTCGTATCACGGCCCAGTTGATTCGGACGAAAGATGGTTCCCATGTCTGGTCAAAGTCCTACGAGCGATCCGCTGCCGATGATTTTGAAATGCAGACAGCAGTTGCCGTCAACATAGCCCACATTGCGCAAAGCGAGCTGGGGCAGGATGTCTTCGCAAACTATGGGTGGAAGCAGATCCCAGTATTCACAGGAAAAGACCCTGTTGCGGTAAGGCATTTCATCAATGCTCTGAATGAAGATCGCAAGATAAGCTTGGGTGAAGGTGGAAACTGGGATACGCAGATACAGCTTCTTAAGAGCGCGATCGGTGTTGATTCAAACTTTTTGTATGCACACAACATGTTGGCTCGCGCAAGTGTTGTAGGACATTGGGCTGGAAGACTGCCCCTGCAGACAGCAAGGCCTGCGGCTTATGAAGCGATCGAGGGTGCCATGAAATTGGACCCGGATAATATTTTTTATCAGTTCCAACTCGCAAACATTCACCTGGGACTTGATTTGGACTATGCCCAAGCACA
>CAZAZB010000686.1:0-1662 GCA_964489485.1 uncultured Pseudomonadales bacterium
CCATTACGGAAACAAACGTGACGAGGACGAGTTAAAGCTCGAGTTACGGGACTGGTGTGTAGACGAACCCTGGTTCGAGAACGCCGCCGATGACTGTCGCTTCATGCACTGCCTGCCTGCCCGCCGCGGAGTGGTCGTCACTGATCGAATTCTGGACGGCCCGCGTAGTGTCATAATCGCCGAGGCGCGTAATCGCATGCTGGTGCAGATGGCAGTGCTACACCGGATGTTATTGAGTTCGTAACGTGGGCGTGGATAAGGTCCAGCCAATTGACCACGAGTAAGAGTTGGCGATCGCCCTGAATTCGACCGGCAAAGCCGAACAGGCGGCTACCCTATGAGTCCTTGTTGGATATTCTATGTTCGACACCAACGAGCAGGTTAGGAATCAATATTTCAGAGAAACCGGCGATAAAACTCCAGATAATAAGTGAGCTAATGTTTTTGTAGGACTCAATCAAATTTGAAGTATCTTTTATTGGCAGTTCAGGTAGCAGAGCGGAATTGATCACATTGCTGAGTAGTTGAGACTGTATAAGGAAGTATGCAATCAGTGCAGCGCCAACACCGATAAATGCCCTTTTTAAAATATAGCCCTGGCGGTGTAATATCTTTAAATCTTCCAGCGATGCTATTGCCAGTTGACCTTTAAGACCAACGAGCATGCTAAAGCTTGCGCCTAGAAACCCGGAAGCCATCGTAATAATTATCATCTCTGAAGACGTTTGCAAATGTTTAAAATAGAAACAATAAACCAGAGAGAAAAGAAACAATGCAATCCCGATCAGGAATATGAACGCAACCCTGATTCTTGTAAGGAACCCATAGTCACGGCATTCAGATCGCTTGATGTAAAATGAATGAAGCTCTGCGTGCATTCTCAACAAAACAGAACGCTTCTCTTTTTCGTCGTCACTCCCTTTTTTTATTTCCTCCAGTTCATTTTTATAGTGATTGTAATTCTTCTCGGAAAAATGGCGCTGATAGGTGACTAGAAGACGCTTCAAATCTGTTTCTAACGTTTCCTCGTCACTAATATGTGATAAATATTGTTCGATTTTATATGCATTTGACCAGGATAATTGTGGTTGATCAAATGCGTTGTTGATTTCAGAAAGTATGTTCTCCGGAAGGTCTTTCCGTTTAGCAAGAATGCTGTCGAACTCGACGCGGAGGTTATCAAAATATTGCTCAATAACCTTTTCTGGATATTTGGTTGTAAACAACAGGTCTGTTATCGTGTGTTTAGATACCATTCAGAATGCCCTCCATGCGTAGCTGAGATTGTATTCGTCAGCCCTCATCTTGTCGTAGTGCGCGGTATGGGAAGAACCGAACCCGCGGAGTCTTTGCTGTTTTTAGCCGCTTAAAATACACTGCAGTTCAGTATAGTACATCTTTGATATTTTCGATCATGGCGAAGGTTCGCCGGCCAGCTACATCACCAGTGGTTTTGCGCTCAATTCACCCCAAGTCCAGAATGGACCTGACGCGTACCATGGTGCGGCTACTTACCCCATCGTTTTTTTATCCAACACAGTCTATTTCGGTTAGGTGGTTACTGGTTCACCCTTGTAATTGAGTGTCCGTTTCCAGTATGAACTTGTCGGTTTTCAGATCAAAAACCGGCTGTACGTTGAATGACCCAGAAGGCCGCGAGGC
>CAZAZB010000687.1:0-1659 GCA_964489485.1 uncultured Pseudomonadales bacterium
GGTTATGAAAAGGTATTCGAGCAAGTTCTCACACAAGGCTTTAACCCTCAATACTGACAGATATGAGGCGTTCACAAGAATCCAGGGACAGTGCAAGAGACAGAGATGAGCTCTTGAGCCAGGGTATTCTGGAAGCACTACATGAAATACTTCAAATGGAACGGAGTCAGCATTCTGTTGGTGATGTTCTGGTTTTTCTGGCGGGCGAACGGGAAATTCGGGATGTTGCCCAGCTTATTCGTCGTTCGGGGCTGAAAAATATTGAGGTACTGCCACTCTATTCAAGATTGAGTGTCAGCGAACAAAATAAAGTGTTTCAACGTCATGGTGCGAGGCGGGTTATTCTTGCCACCAATGTCGCTGAAACGTCGTTAACGGTGCCCGGCATACGTTATGTGATCGATCCGGGCAATGCGCGAATCTCCCGATATAGCTATCGATCCAAGGTACAGCAGCTTCCCATTGAAGCCATATCAAGGGCCAGCGCAGAACAAAGAAAGGGTAGATGTGGCCGCGTGAGCGATGGCATTTGCATCCGGCTTTATTCAGAAGAAGACTTCATGGGGCGCCCGGAATTTACCCAACCAGAGATTCTAAGAACGAACCTTGCATCGGTCATATTGCAGATGTTGCAACTTCATCTGGGAGACATGGCGAAGTTTCCCTTTGTTGAAAAGCCGGATCAGCGACAGATCAATGATGGTTTTCATCTGTTGAAAGAGATTCAAGCGGTGGACAATCACAGGAAGATAACGCGACTTGGTAAAGATGTCGGTAGATTCCCCATTGACCTGCGCCTTGCCCGAATGATCGTTGAGGCAAGCAGTAAGGGTTGTTTGAAAGAAGTGCTCGTGATTGCCAGCGCCTTGTCGGTTCAGGATCCAAGGGACAGACCCCATGAACATCAACAGGCAGCTGATGAGGCACATAGACAATACTGGGACGAACAGTCTGACTTCATGGCATTGGTGAATCTATGGAATGATTACGAGGAACAAAGACAGGCACTGACACAAAATGCACTGCGTAAATACTGCCGCAAGAAGTATCTATCTTTTATGAGAATGCGCGAGTGGCGAGATGTGCATCGACAACTCCGCTTGATGTGTCGCGAGCTGAACCTGAAAGAAAATCATGAGTCGGCAGATTACAACAGCATTCACCGATCATTACTCAGCGGACTACTTGGAAATATCGGCGAGAAAACAGATGATAATGAATACACAGGCGCCCGAAACAGAAAGCAATATATCTTTCCAGGGTCCTCGCAGTTCAAACGAAAACCCAGATGGATCGTTTCGTCAGAGTTGGTTGAAACAACGCGACTCTATGCCAGAAATGTCGCCCAGATAGATAACCAGTGGATTGAGCCCCTTGCCAGACACATGGTAAAGAAGAATTACTTTGAACCACACTTTGATGCTGACAAAGGCCAGGTGTTTGTTTATGAAGAGGTCTCTTTGTATGGGCTGATTATTGTTAAGAAGCGCCGAATCGATTTTGCCTCGATTAACCCGGTGCAGGCGCGGGAAATTTTTATCCAGGATGGATTGGTATCACAAGAACTTCATAGCAAGGCCGGTTTTTATCGGCACAATAATTTACTGATTCGGGATGTAGAAAAGCTGGAATCCAAATCCAGAAAGAGAGATATTCTGG
>CAZAZB010000688.1:0-1633 GCA_964489485.1 uncultured Pseudomonadales bacterium
CTTCCCATCTGGTGAATGACTATTAATGTCGGACTGGCACCATGTCCATTGATTAACCCTTTCAGACCGCTAAGCATTCCAATATCACGGCATTCTCCATCACATACCGGATTCAGCTTCCCATACTGGAAATCTTCCAGTGGGACTCTGAGCGCTACCCCTTTGGAACCAGAATTGTTGTCCCGCCACAAGACGCCAACGCCAGCAGTTTGCAAAACATCCAGTAGATTCGATTGAGAATCAGCGCGTGTGAAATCAAATCCGTCTCTTCCCAGGAAAGAAAACATACAGGGAACCGAAACCGCAGTGGCTGTCCCGCAGGAACTGACATCAGCAAAATTGATCAGGCCTTCGCGCCTGGACAATCTCGGCGTTGTATCTCGTTCATAGCCATTCAAAGCAAAACTTTCTGCCCTTGCAGTCTCACCAACAACCAGAAGAATGACTGGTGATGAATCGCCCACCGTTGACATCGTAGCGCTAATATCCACAAATGGTGTTTTATTCATCGCCGCAAGCTTCATCTCAGCAAGCCCGATGGCAGAAGCAACGAACATAGTGGGATTAACATACATACGAACCATTTTGTGTTCTCGAAAAAATGAGGCATAGGCCGCGCTAAAACCTATTAGATTAACTGCCGCAATGACGAGACTCACAGCCATGATAGAGAATTGGGTTCGCAGAGAATGCCAAACACTCCTTTTCTCAATCGAAATTCTAGACAATAGACCTATCGGGATGAATCCGGTCAAAAATATGTGTAAGAAAAAGCCAGCACCTAGCAGATCCATTACTTCTGCCAGGTCAGTTTGCAGCGTACTTTCTATGACGAAAGAATCTACAATGGTGCCGTACTCATTCTGAAAATAGGACACAACTGATGCAACCAGAATCAGTAAAGATGCAGCTATCCTGGGAAAGAACACAACACTTAATAAAGACACCAGAAGACAGTTGATGGCCAGAATGAGCAGCCCGATCGATAGAAGAAAGAATATTTTCCCGGACGATGTGGGATATATTTCGGTGATCAAACCAAAAAAGTGCTGACTACCCATCAAGGTTAAGTAAATCGCGCAGGCAGCAATTACCGCCCATTGTGGAACAGTGTATCGCAGCTTCAAAAGGTCGCTCGCAGCCACAGTCGCCGCTGCTGCTCGTCGGTTTTCAGTCATATAGTGTTTGATGCAAGTTTGAGCGGAATCAATCGAATGAATCTACAGTTTCTGGCATCCTACAGGCATTGACATACTTCTCAAGTATCCATGGCCTCCAATACATCGAAAGACACAAGACGACTAGCCTATATTATGATCGGCGTGGTATGCGTTCTATTCGCGATATCGGCACTCGCCTACAAGCTGGTAGAACCTGTCTATGTGGCTGATGGTTGGCATTATGAGGTTTATCTCGGTGATATCGAAGGCATAAGCGAGCTACACCTGAAAGGCGATCTACTCTATGCGACTCAGGAGCTCCGTCGTTCTAAAGGGCAACTAATCCGCATCAGAAACGACAACATAGAAGTTCTCGCCTCAGGATTAAACAAGCCAGCAGGTATTTCATTTCTCGGGGATAAATTATTTATCACCATTGAAGGGGGCAACCCTGGATTGATCGCCTATGTATC
>CAZAZB010000689.1:0-1630 GCA_964489485.1 uncultured Pseudomonadales bacterium
ATCTGTACTGTCTAGTCATAGTGAATCAGTATTGGGTATTTCGGCATGGTTATTTCGGTATGGTTCTTTACTGCCTGCTGCTTGTGTAAGCCTTCAACCGCACTAATTTTTCCTGCTTTTGAACGGACAGGGCTTACAACCCGGTGCTTCCAATAGCTTTACCAGTGGATGATTCCGTGATCAGAAAGGCTCCCCCATCTCCACGTGCCCATTGCACGATCCAGAAAACAACCACTATGGCTTGCCGTATCCCACGTTTACTGATCGTGCCCCGGAAACGCTGGAAATTCTCGCTATGGGCGTATCATCCAATGTGGAAGAAGACCACGGCAGCAAGGGAAACTATCTCTATGTGGGTGATTCTGAATTGGCCTTCGTTTCCGAGGTTCTAAAAGGTGACGTGAGTGACGAGAGTCTCGCGAAAACCAGGTATGGCGCTGGCATGATGGCCGTGTTTACACGCGGCGATGGGTCGGTTTTTAACGCCGGTAGTTGCGAATGGATCAACGGATTGCGCTTATGCGAACCCATGATGGAACAGATTACAAAAAATGTGCTCGATCAGTTTACCCGTTAGCTCAAGACTGTCGCATATCAAATCAGTCTGGCCGGTCCCCGGCACGATTGCTCACTTTATCATTCCGAAATGCTTGCATAATGCTGTCAGGAATGTCAATGTGCCTGCATGGCAGTTCAAATCACTATCAGAGACGTTCCGGAAGAGGTTCGAGACGTTCTCGCCGCAAGGGCGGCATCGGAACACAGATCAATGCAGGAATACCTGCGTTGTGAGTTGGAACGCATAGCCGCCCGTCCTACGCTTGGGGCATGGTTGCAAACTTTGGCGGAGCGTAAGACGGCAGCGGCATCATCTGTTCCTCCTTCAATCATTCTTCAGGCACGAGACACGGATCGTAGATGACTGTTGTTCTCGATGCTTCGGTTATGGTCGCGGCACTGGTAGATACAGGCATCAATGGTCAATGGTCAGTATCTGTAATCTCAGAACAACTCGTTGTAGGTCCAGAATTGCTGATGGTAGAAAGCACAAACATACTGCGCCGGTTGGAACGTTCAGAAAACATTTCCACCCTTGAGGCCACCAGCGCACAACAGGCTCTGATGAAATTGGATTTGTCTCTATATTCTTACCACCCATTTGCCGAAAGAATCTGGGCACTCAGAAAGAACCTGACGAGCTACGATGCCTGGTATGTCGCACTCGCTGAGGCCATTGACTGTCCCCTGGCGACGCTCGATCTGAAGTTGAGTCGAGCGACCGGACCAAAATGCGAGTTTACCAGCCCCTAGAATCTCCCGGTGGCGGGGGTCACAGGAACAAAGTCTCTGTTGAGCGCCGTTCCTCAATTCGTGGAAAATCTCTCGCAGCAGGTTAGGTTGTCCTTTTGTGAAAACATAACGGGCTTGTTAGGCACTTTAATAGCAGTAGAAGTTAGAGTGTGCGCCCGGTCAATTAATTTTACTCGCTCATCCTCCACTGTCTCTGGCCGTTTGATCTGTTCCGCCTGATCGCCACAGACGAGGATGGTGCCTGGGCGCGGCAGTGCGTTGAAGTTAGCCGCCATCGGTTCAATATAAGATCCAGTATCCAGCAATGCGATGATATCAC
>CAZAZB010000690.1:0-1629 GCA_964489485.1 uncultured Pseudomonadales bacterium
AGGGACATTACCATCGGCGAACTGTTGGAAGAATCGGCGACAGCAGCCCCGGATCAGATCGCCCTCATTGCTGGTGTGAGCGATCCTGCAGGGCGCAAACAATGGACCTATGCCGAACTCAACCATCAGGCGAAGCAGGCCGCTGGTGCGCTGGCACTCAGATTTGAGCCAGGCGAGCGCGTTGCCATCTGGGCACCTAATATCCCGGAGTGGGTCATTATGGAGTTTGCCTGTGCATTGGCGGGCGTGATTATGGTGACCGTGAATCCGGCTTTCCGCCCAGAAGAAGTTTCCTATGTCTTAAAACAGTCTCGAAGTGCTGGTATTTTTGTCACCCCTGAATTCCGCGGCAATCGAATGCTGAACACACTCGAATCGATCAGGAGTGAATGTCCGGAACTTCGCGAAATTGTCCGTTTTGACCAATGGGAGGAATTTATCGCCAGTGGCGAGCAGAGCGACAAGCCGCTTCCCAGGGTAAAGCCTGATGATGCGGTGATGATTCAATATACATCCGGCACAACCGGATTCCCGAAAGGCGCACTACTGCACCACAAAGGATTGGTTAACAATGGTGCCCACACGCTGGACCGAATGGGGGTTAGGGAAAACTCAGTCTGGATGACGTACATGCCGCTCTTTCACACAGCAGGGTGTGTCATTTGCGTACTGGGCGCAGTGTCCAGACGCGCCACACAAGTTTTGGTTGAAATGTTTGATCCAGAATTGGTGCTCGAACTGATTGAAACTTATAAGGGCAATGCAATGGTTGGTGTACCCACCATGATGAATGCACTGCTGGAGCATCCCGATTCAGAAACAAGGGATTTATCTTCCGTAGAGCTGCTTTGTTCAGGAGGCTCTACAGTACCGGCAGCCCTTGTTAAGGTTTTTGAGGAGTCGCTGGGGGCAAAGTTTACGATTGTATTTGGGCAGACCGAATGTTCACCCGTTGCCTCCATGACCAAACCTGATGATACAACGAAAGACAAAGCAGAAACTCTGGGGCCTTCCATGCCACACGTTGAAGTCAAAATAATTGATACGGATACGGGTAAAACCTTGCCTTATGGTGAACTGGGCGAATATTGCACCCGTGGCTATCACGTCATGCAGGGCTATTTTGAAATGGAGGAGGCAACGAAAAACACCATCGACGAAGATGGCTGGCTGCACACCGGCGATTTGTGCTCCATGGATGAGCGCGGTTATACAAAAGTAGAAGGGCGTTTGAAGGATATGATTATTCGTGGTGGAGAAAATATCTACCCAAGAGAACTGGAAGAATTGCTCTACAAGCACCCCTCGGTTGCGGAAGTCGCGGTCGTCGGTTTACCGGATGATCGTATGGGAGAAATAGTTGGCGCTTTCCTGCGTCCTGCATTGGGCACGCCGATGAGCAGAGAGATCTTGTTCGCCTACCTGCGGGAGCATCTATCGCCTCAGAAAACACCAGCGGTGTGGGTAGAGGTTAGTGAGTTCCCGTTAACCGGGTCGGGTAAGATTCAGAAATTCACCCTGCGGGACCAATGGGTAGATAGGCAATACGCAGAGATGGTTTGAATAATTGGGAAAATAATTGGGGTCAGAGTAGAATTAACATGTTAATTCTACTCTGACCCCAATTAT
>CAZAZB010000691.1:0-1623 GCA_964489485.1 uncultured Pseudomonadales bacterium
TTGGCGATTATAGCACCATCTTTCATAAGCTGAAAGTGCTCCTTGCGTAGTACAACAGCATGTACGACGAAATAAAATATGAGATAGATGGACCCTCAGCAATTATTACGCTGAATCGTCCGGAATTTCTCAACGCGCTTACCAATAACATGATGGAAGAATTGAAGCATGCGCTGGCCGCTGCTGAATCAGATGAATCTGTCGTTGGTATTATCCTAACAGGAGAGGGCAGGGGATTTTGTGCCGGGATGGACATGAATGCGCTTGATGCCCAGGCATCAGGTGGTGATCTCAATGATGGTGTGAAACAAAAGAACCTGGATGCGAACCCGGGGGATAAGTCCATGGGTCCGGACTTCGAAGTCACTTTCACCTATATTATGTCTATCCGAAAACCGATTATTGTGGCGCTCAATGGTGCCTGTGCAGGTCTCGGTATGTCCATCGCGCTCTTGTGTGATATGCGGTTTGCTTCTGAAAATGGCAAATTCGTGACCGCTTTTTCCCAGCGGGGACTTGTGGCAGAGCATGGGCAGAGCTGGATTCTGCCGCGACTAATTGGCCCGGCACGCGCTCTGGATATATTGTGGAGTTCAAGAAAGGTCGGTGCAGAGGAGGCGATGAAACTGGGGCTGGTAGAAAGAATATTCCCTCAGGATGAATTGCTTAATGAGACGAAAAAATACATTGAAGGTCTTGCGGCAAGTGCAGCGCCAAATTCCATGATGCTGATGAAGCAACAGATTTATCGTCACATGAATATGAGCCTTGGTGAGTCAATGCGCGAAACCAATAAGATGATGGCGAAGAGCCTGAAGCAGCCAGATTTTACCGAGGGTGTAAAATCTTTCATTGAAAAGCGGTCACCGCAGTTCCCTCGGGTCAAGGTTGAGTAGCTAATACCTGTGTGGGTCAAATCGGATAGGCTAGGGCGTAATCCACCGGTCGCCAAATACTGTTGAATAGTCGGGTGTCTTTTCTTCGTCCAGACAATCTGCGGACGCAATGGCAGGTCCGAACACCTGCCGTATGGGGATCGTGCCCGCCCAGACAGGTTGTTGCAGATCTTCTTCATCGTCCAGTGGATCGCCCGCGCGAACCTTGACCGATGCCTCGTTCATATCAAGTTGCAACACATCGGTGGCTTCGAGTTCCTGGCTGTTGGTCTCTCGTAACTTGTCCCATCGAGCAGGCGCAATCTGATCCATAAAGAGTTCAAGTGCTGCTAGTTTTTCGACTTTTGTCTCGAGCAGAGTGGGGCATCCGAGAATCATTGCCGAGCGATAATTAGCGCTATGGTGAAAGGCCGATCTTGCCATTACCAGGCCGTCCAGCAAGGTAAAGGTAATACACGCCTCACCACCGGCCTTTAATACTTTGAGCATCCGGCTGCCACGAGAGCCGTGGATGTAAAGTACATTGCCTTCTCTCCAGCCGAGCGTCGGAATCACAAATGGTTGTTCCTTGTGGACAAATCCTACATGGCAGATCATCGCTTCATCGATGATCTGGAAGAGCGCATCACGCTCTTTAACGGAACGGGTTGGCGAACGACGAACCCGGGTGCGCTCCGTCGATGCAAGATCATTAGATGATTGATTACTGTTGTCAGTCATTGTTACC
>CAZAZB010000692.1:0-1617 GCA_964489485.1 uncultured Pseudomonadales bacterium
GTGGATGAACTTAAAAATCGTAAGCGATTAAGGCAATTCCTGGGTATAGAAGAATTGACGATTTGGCAAAGACTATCTGTGATGCTGCACTAGGTCTTGTGCAGTGTAAGAAATACCCAGGCTTCAATTTGTTGAACCAACCATTGACTATTCCAAAATCAGCCGTTGCAACTTTATTCGTAGTACGCTCAAAGGACTCAGACTACAAGTTTAAATCCCACAGAGCTGTCACTGTAAAAAGACAGCCCGGTATTTTGAAGAACCTGCATGAATCGTTATCGGCAGAGGTAAAGACTGACTAATAAGTCGATCCTGAATAACTCTGTTTTCGATGGTAATGATTGATGGTTGATCGCCTGATTGATCAGGTTTCTGCGCTCAATTCCCCCTGAACACGGAAGCTCGTGTCGGTCGCAACAAGACCACGGTTGCGCTGGCCAACCAGATGCCCCGGCGATCATGAATCACCACACTTAAGGCCGAATAGACGATTGCAATACCACCCCCAACGCGTTGCAGATGGTCAAGGAGAAAAAGATGAAAATCTGATGCTAATTGACAGGGGAGTCCATAGATGATTTGTTATGTGGCATTTACTTTTGGAAAGTATTTATTTTTTTGCTGGCAAAGAAGATTCTGCTGCGGCGAGACTGATCGATTGGTTGTTCATGATTAGCTTGCTCGGCGCGGCATTGTTTTACATGATCCTGGGGGATTTCGGCCTGTACCTTGAGACCTCGGAAACACTTTCCGTCACGACTATACTGGCAAATGATGGCGTGCCGTCTGCGATTGTTGCGATACTTGATCAGCTACCATTTGCAGCAATTATCATTGCGGCATTTGTCCTGGTTGCACTTATATTTTCAGCGACCACTTACGATTCTGCTTCCTGCATCCTGGCCTCCTGCGCCACTCGCAAACTATCTGCTGGGGAAGAGCCTGCACGTTGGCACCGTGTATTCTGGGCGGTCGCACTGGCAGTTCTACTCTTAACCCTGATGTTCATTGGTGGACTGAAAACGGTCCAGTCAGCGGCGTTGCTGGTATCATTACCTTTGATATTCGTCGGGATACTCATGTCTGTATCACTGGTCAAACAACTTCGGGCAGATCATAGTTGACCCTGGTGCGGTCTGCGTCGGGCCGGGTCGGTAGAAAATCGTATTACAAACACCTTTAATGCGCCCCAATACTCTCACCAAAACCTTCTCCAGTGCAGACTCCTAGTCCTGCTATCACATCGTCTTTGGGTCTACGGCTTTAAACCGGACACACAGCAGGTGTTATGGTTAGCGGGCGGTACGCTTTCCTTTAGCCAACAATTGGGTTCTGGTCCCTGTATCGTGTTCGGTTTGACATAAGTCCAGGCCTTGCACTGCGCATTATCCTTACACGCTTTCTGACACTGAGCAGGATCATCAGCGGTCGGCACCACATGACGAAAATCACCGCCACCGGGGCGGTCGGTATCCTGTTCCATGCCGTTGGCATCGGCTACTTTTGCCATGGTAGGTGTTATTTCAACAGGAATTATCTTCTCTGTTGTTTTTCCAGCCATTATTTCAACACCCCGTACCCGCCTTTCAGGGACATCCCGTCCACCGGCCTGTACCA
>CAZAZB010000693.1:0-1604 GCA_964489485.1 uncultured Pseudomonadales bacterium
GGCTTTTGCCGATATGAACTCATCAAAATCTCATTCAATGGGCAAGATACCCATGCCTAAAATGACGAAGACCAAGGATTACCGCGGTGGCATCGCGGTGACAGGTGATTTGTACATCGCTGGTCAACCGATGAACCCCGGCGTACTGGACAACCTGAAGGCAGATGGCGTGACTACGATTATTAACCTGCGAACTGACAAGGAGATGAACAACCGAAAGTCCACACCCTTTGATGAAGCGAAGAAAGCGAAAGAAATCGGCTTGAACTACGTGCATATCCCTTCCGGCGACGAGAAGCACCCATTCAGCCCTGCAACACTTGATGCTTTCGCCACTGCGATGGATGAGAGCGAAGGCAAGGGCAAGGTGCTGTTACATTGCAATAGTGCGCGGCGTGCCACGCATATCTGGGTTGCATATCTCGTCAAGTACAAACACATGTCGATGGAAGATGCTGTTGCGCTCGGCCGTGGTGCCAACTTCGGGCGTCAACCACTGGAAGGCTATCTCGGCGATGACTACACACTTGAACTTTCCCACGAGAAATAGCCTTCTTTTGCCGCACCAAAGATTGAAAGGAAGTTTGGACGGCTAGGAACCAAACTTTCTTTGGTACCAGAAATTAATATTCCTGCCAATCGCTTCAGGATTATCTTCCTGAATATAGTGGCTACCATAGCCGACGAAGATAGCCTCCAGATTGCGATAGTTATCCTGCATCCATTGGGCGCTCTCTGGCGTCACAATAGCGCCTGGTTTCGCGTAGAGCAGTAGCTTCGGTACGCGGGATTTCTTCAGCCAGTCACCTACCTTGTTGACCGCTTTAACATTTCTAGCCGGCTCACCGGCGATAGGTAACTCATTTGGCCAGACATAAATTGGCTCCCGGTCTTTGGGGTTCAAAAAGGGTTTTCGATAGGCGTCCTTTTCAGTATCGGACATTTTTCTTGTCACCGTACCTTGCAAGAGAATCCCCTCGATAAAAATATTTTGCTCAACCAACAACTCATGGCCTTTTACCGGGTCTCTAAAGTTTCGGAACATGTCTGCCCCACCGCCGAGAAAGGAAAAATCCTTGGCTGGAAATGCGGGTGGAATAATGGCTTCCATCATTGCAATCGCTTTCACGTTTCCGCTATTCCGTCGAGCATAGTCCAACCCAAGCATCGAACCCCAGTCGTGTATGACCAGGACAATGTTTCTGAGTTTCATATTTTTAATGAAACCATCGATGTACTTGCTGTGTTCCTGAAAGGTGTAGCCTATGTTTGGCTTATCTGATTGACCAAAACCTATCAGGTCAACGGCAATCACTCTTCCCAGCGATTCAATATGCGGCATGACATTACGCCATAGATAAGAGGAAGAAGGGTTGCCATGCAGAAATAGAAATACCTGGGCATGTTTGTCGTCCAGATCACCTCCCTCGACATAGTGCATCTGACTACCCAGCACTTTGATGTATTTTGATTCGTATTTAACCTGATCTGAAATAGCAAGCTGCATGGGAGTGACGCCGCTCGTAGGATCAGGACGAATCAACACCAGCTCTTCAGCGGCGAGGGAAAGAGGCAAGGTAAATACTAGAGCTAAAATCAGATAG
>CAZAZB010000694.1:0-1582 GCA_964489485.1 uncultured Pseudomonadales bacterium
CTGATCTCACTGGCTCAAAGCCCTGCCTAATTTCACCCTTGATTTTTATTTTCACACTCTGATTGTTCCTGCGATTGTTCCCGCGGTTGTTCCTGTGATTGTTCGTGCGATTCTTCAATGATCAATACTAACACCTGTGTACAGAGTGTCTGGCCAGTGGTATTTAATTAGGATAAGTGAACGATCAAACAATTGTTTGATATGACTCAAGATGCTTGCTACTCACAGTGTTTATCATTGTATTTTGTTGTGGTGAATCAACGTTTTTGGATTGAGACTTTTGGACAAGGGCTCTAGGTCAAGAGCTCTGGGACAAAGGCTCTAGGACAAAAAATATAGGAAGTAACTTTTGGGTTAAGACCCTCAAAGCAAAACCGTCAAAGGAAATATAAGTGGAAATTGCAGGCTTAATTATTAGATCTATGCCCAAAAATGTCTCCAGTGTCGAGATGGCGCTCTGCAGGATTGAGGGAACGGAAGTTCATTATCGTGATCAAGTCGGCAAGCTAATTGTCACCACCGAACATGATTCTGAGAAGGACCTCAGGTCGGCGATTAACCAGATACAAGATCTCGACAATATTCTTTCTGCAGCCATGGTCTATCAGCATAGCGATGAAATCCAACATATTAACCAGCAGGAGCCAGCATCATGAGCACCACCCGACGAGATTTCCTGAAGAGTAGTGCGATCGCGACGACTGCATCCGCTGCCGGTGTCACGCTACCCGGACAGGTTGTTAGTGCGAACAGTGCTAGCGGTAAGATTCGCTGGGATAAGGCGCCATGCCGGTTTTGCGGCACAGGGTGCAGCGTGATGGTGGGGGTAAAGCAAGACCGTGTTGTTGCGACTCAAGGTGATCCTCAGGCACCAGTGAACAGAGGCCTGAACTGTATTAAGGGTTACTTCCTGTCAAAGATTATGTACGGCAAAGATCGCTTGCGTACCCCTCTGTTGCGTATGACGAATGGACAATATGACAAAGAAGGTGAGCTAACCTCCATCTCCTGGGACAAAGCTTTCGATGTGATGGCAGAGAAGTACAAGGCGGCGCTCAAATCGAAAGGGCCAACATCTATTGGTATGTTCGGTTCAGGTCAATGGACTGTTTGGGAAGGGTATGCCGCGCTAAAGTTAATGAAAGCGGGGTTTCGCTCAAATAACCTTGAGCCCAATGCACGGCATTGTATGGCATCGGCAGTGGCTGGGTTTATGCGCACCTTCGGGATTGATGAACCCATGGGCAGCTATGATGATCTGGAACATGCAGATGCGTTTGTGCTCTGGGGTGCAAATATGGCTGAAATGCATCCGATACTCTGGTCTCGACTCACCGATCGAAAATTGGGAAATGATCATGTCCAGGTCCACGTTTTATCAACATTCAGAAACCGGAACTTCGATCTGGCCGATAACGGCATGGTGTTCACCCCGCAGACAGATCTGGCCATCCTGAATTGTATTGCCAACTACATCATTGAAAGCGGCAGCGTCAATAAAGACTTCGTCAAGAGTCATGTCAACTTCAGGCAGGGGAACGATGACATTGGTTATGGCCTGCGAAGTGTCGATGAAAGGGAG
>CAZAZB010000695.1:0-1581 GCA_964489485.1 uncultured Pseudomonadales bacterium
CTCCCGACATCCTGCTCCCAAAGCAGGCGCGCTACCAGACTGCGCTATACCCCGATTCATTTGATAGTTGCAGGCAAGACCATAACCACCAGATAATGCCTGTTTCAACTTCTCCCGTTTCCAGTAGGAAATCGCGAGGGGCGCATTCTACTTAACGAAGGAGCAATCCGTCAATTGGCAGCGGCCAGTTTTTGCCTTCTTTGTCAAAATTTAGAGAAACCAGCGATATGAGTGACCTGTTTATTTCCGATCTGCATCTGGATGAAAATCGACGTGATATTACCGACAGCTTCCTTTCTTTCCTAGAAAACACCGTCCCCACCGCCACTAGGTTCTTTATTCTCGGTGACTTCTTTGAGGTATGGCTAGGCGATGACCATGAAACCGATTTTAATCAGGAAATTATTACCGCTCTGGCCACTATTAACGTTCCGAAGTACATCATGCATGGTAATCGTGACTTTCTGTTGGGCGAGCGATTCTGCCAGCAAACAGGGTTTGAGTTACTCCCGGATCCGACAGTCATCGAGGTCAGTGGCAATCCGGTCCTGTTGATGCATGGTGATAGCTTGTGCACACTCGATCAGGAGTACATGGCGGTGCGCAAGATGCTCCGAAATGTAGATGTTCAGAGAGACCTATTAAGTAAAAGCATCGAAGAACGATCCGCCATCGCCAGGAGTGCACGAAAAGACAGCCAGACGAATAACAGGGAGAAAGCAGAGGACATTATGGATGTCACGGCGGATGAAGTTTCCCGGGTGATGCAAGAAAATGGCGTCAGTCTCCTTATTCATGGTCACACCCATCGACCCGCTATACATGATTTAGAAGTAGGTGGACGATTCTCTCAACGAATTGTTCTGGGCGACTGGGACCAGCAAGGTTGGTATCTGATGCTCGAAGGCAAGGATCAGAATCTTGTCTCTTTTGACATCGGCGAAGCCGATTAGACACATTTAGGAAGCGTCTGATTCACTGGGTACGCCGCTGTGGAACCTGAATTCAGTATCGATACCCTCAACTAATTCTTGGTCCAACTTCAAGAAAAATGCCACCCGATCATCGATAGGGCCTTCAGAGTATTCCCGCGCCATTTTCAGATAGACAGCGAAGTGGCGCTCCTCAGATTTCAGCAATGATTGGTAAAAACCAGCCAGCTCTTCGTCCAGCACATCAATGATCCGCGAAAAACGCTCGCAGCTTCGTGCTTCTACAATGGCACTGACGATGAGTATGTCGATCAGTCTCGCTGGCTCGAATGTCCTCACGCCATCCCGCAACGCACCGGCGTATCTTGATGAAGAAATATGCACATACTCAATGCTTCTTCGTTCCATGATGGCGAGTACCTGCTCAAAATGGCGCAACTCTTCACGCGCAAGTTTTGATAGTTGCATCATGAGTTTAGGCTTATCGACATAACGATAGGTGAGGTTCAACGCCGTACCGGCAGCCTTTTTCTCACAGTTGGCATGATCAATTAACAGGGTGGTCAGGTTCTCCTGCACCTGGTCGAGCCATGCATCTGGCGTTTTGCAGTACAAAAATTTGTTCACATTCATAGTCTTACCAGCCAAT
>CAZAZB010000696.1:0-1570 GCA_964489485.1 uncultured Pseudomonadales bacterium
AGAATCACGCTGCGGGTCTTTCGCGATATGGGCATTGGTTTCATATTTGCACTACTGGCAATATTTGCAGTGCTGAGTATGCAAACAAATTCCGTGGCACTCGCCCTCATCATCATGTCTTCCATACCGCTGACAATCATCGGCATAATGCCCGGTTTCTGGGTGTTAAATCAGCTGGGTGAACGCCAGATAGCGGGTGCGCCGGACCCGGTGCTATTTACGGCTACAGCCATGATCGGCATGATCGCTCTTGCCGGAATTGTCGTCCGTAATTCACTGATCCTGGTTGAGTTTATCGAGCAGTCAAAACGCCAGGGTGCAGACCTGAAAGAAGCCCTTTTAACCGCCGGAGCCGTTAGAATGCGTCCGGTTCTATTGACAGCCGGAACAACGCTTCTCGGCAATATCATCATTACGCTGGACCCTGTGTTTAGCGGCCTGGCACTTGCTATCATGTTTGGCATCGTCTCTTCGACTCTCTTTACACTTATCGTTGTCCCGGTAGTTTATTATCTTGTTTTTTACGATGAGGAAGCATTGCCTTCAGAGCAGGAAACAAAGACATGATTCAAAAAGCCCTCATCCCCCTCCTTTCAACCATGGGTCTCCTTCTGGTCGTCGGCTGGATGGCCAACCTGTTCAATGACCGTGTCGAGCCTGATGTCGTTGAAAATAGATACATTCCAGTCAGTGATTCTTTTCCTGTCATAGTGAAAAACATTCCCATCATTGAAGCCGTACCCGGTACCATCGTCGCCAAACAAGCAACAGAAATTTCCTCCAGGATATTGGCTCGTATTGACGCGATAAAAGTACGCGCTGGCGACCATGTGAAGCAGGGTGATCTTCTCATTCAACTCGAACAATCAGACCTACAGTCCCGAAAGGCGCAGGCAACCGAACAAGTCAATGCTATTCGCGCACGTTTGGACGAGGCAAGGTTACAACATGATCGAATCAGGGAGCTATTTAACCAGGGCATGGTAGCACTATCTGAACAAGACAAGACCAAAGCGACCATGGATGCCTTGCAGGCGGAGCTCACCCAGGCAGAACAGCTCTACACCGAGATGGACACAGCGCTGAGTTACAGTTCAATCAGAGCACCAATAGAAGGTCGTATCATCGACAGATTCGCAGAACCTGGAGACACAGCGAGTCCGGGTGACAAGCTACTATCGCTCTACAATCCGTTGTCACTTCGGGTCGAAGCCCATGTGAGGGAGCAACTGGCACTCGGTATTAAAATTGGCGACACCCTGACGATTGAAGTCCCTTCCCTGAAACGGGTATTGCCTGGCAGAATTGAAGAAATTGTACCTGCAGCGAATGCTGGTGCTCGAAGTTTCCGCATCCATGTCTTAATGGACTATTCCGCCAATATGTTACCTGGTATGTTCGCCAGACTGATGTTTAATCTGGATGAGGAAGAACGGATTCTGATACCAACAGATCTCATCGTCTCTGTCGGGCAGCTCGATATTGTTTCAGTACTCACCAGGCAGGGCCCCCAGAGAAGAGTCATTACGGTTGGCAAAACCTATGAATCACTCACAGAAGTCCTGACTGG
>CAZAZB010000697.1:0-1553 GCA_964489485.1 uncultured Pseudomonadales bacterium
CGACATGTCGGGAGTATTTTCATTCGCCATTGAAATTCTGCAAGGAGATCAAGAGCACGAACCATAAACAATTTTCAGGTCAATTACACGAAGCCGTGTAGTCAGGTGAATAAGACCTGCTCCCTGGGTAGATCGTACGGAATGGATTCTGCGCCAGGCAGCAGGGTTGTGGCTACCTAGGTTCAAATGACATTGTGTTGTCAGCCCGTAACAGTGGACCAGAAAATGTACCAGGAAGATTGATTGGCAGCTTGCTGTTCATCCGTTCATCAAATTGGGCAACCGCTGATTCAAGTACTTCAGTATCGCTCGGCAGTAGGTAGTTGGACATTGATGATCTGAGATGTGCTTCATCACAATAGTCATCATGTTTGCAGGACAGGAGGTTCCACATTTCAGTATGTAGCGCACTATAACTTCCGTTAATCTGATACTCGGTTGCCAGCCTGAGGGCTTGAAAAAATACCCTGGGATTCCCGGATTGAAATGCCTTTTCGAGTAGATCGAGACGTTCCACAAAGTTCTCCATCCCCCATGCTTCGCTATCCAGCACAATCAATTTTGCAATGACATTTCCTGACGCTTCTGCGTCGGAAAGAAGCACAGCACTCCATTCAAACACATCGTCCAGGTTGGCAGGCTGATGTGAGAGAATATATTGGCAATCTTCAAATTTGAATAACATCATACTTGTCATCAGATTTACAATTTCCATGTTGGGTCTCGATATCGAATCGAAGATTCCACGAATCTTGTCTTTTGAGTCTACACCGACAAGATCCATACACAGTGGCAATATGCCACGCAAGTCCAACATCGCGTCAGCGTCCCCTGACAAGGCTTTATCGTAACTGTCATCAAAGGCTTCGCGTAAATGCAAGAAGCGCTTCCACTGCCCATCAAATAGTTTCTTCGTCTCAGCTTCTTTGAGATCAAGACTTGATTCAACCTCGAATACGGCCTTCACGGTATCATCCAATGCCGCTGTTGAAGAGTCCGGTACGTCAGACTTTGCAGGTGGATCGGGGCTGGAAAGCTGCCCGAAGACCAAGCGTCTTTCATCACTATCTCCGTCGTTTAGATAAAGATAGAGTCCACCCATTGCCAACATGAGAATACCCGTTCCGATGATCAACAATCTGGCTGACATTAAGGGTGCCTTATTTTTTTAACAAATGGCCACACTGGCGCTGTCTACCTGGCCGCGATAACAATCGATGGTCTATCAGAACATGTTCCAACTCTATGACAAGAACAATCCCAAGAACAATCCCAACCAGGGCGTCCGTTCACGATCAAATGACTGCTCACAAAAAGCTGCAGGTTTTCGTGGTATGGCCGATACATTATAGGCAGAAGAGGCTGTGAACTTTCTCCTAGTCACCAGGTAAATCCAATTGCTGAATAAACACATTTCCCCATTTTATTGACCACAAGCATTTTTTCCTGTGATGGTTCACTCAACAGCCTAGAAGGGCCAGAAGAAGGTCTGGTTTCACGTGTCCTATTTCAAAACTGTAATTGTTTGTTATAGTCCCAACTAAAGTGGGGTC
>CAZAZB010000698.1:0-1519 GCA_964489485.1 uncultured Pseudomonadales bacterium
CTGGTTTTTAGATCTTTCAACACACTCTGGTAGCCGGGGTTATAGGAAATGACCAGTAGAAAATTTTCATGGGCATCCATAATCAGCCCCAGCTTTTCAATCGGTAATATGCGTCGATGATCTGTCAGGGAATGAATCAGCACGGTGGAATCTTTTCTGGCCTCGACGATCTCATCCAGGTAACAGATGGCACCTTCTTTGACGGATTGGGTCAGCGGTCCATCCTGCCAGATGGTTTCTTCCCCTTTGAGCAGGTAGCGCCCCACCAGATCCGTTGCGGACAGGTCTTCATGGCAGGCAACAGTCTGAAGTGGCTGTTCGACTCGCCTTCTATCTTCCGTCGATTGCTCTCCGCGGTATATACGGTGTGCCATAAATTCGACAAAGCGGGTCTTGCCACAACCTGTCGGACCCTTTAACAGGACGGGTAGTTTCGCCTTGTAGGCAGCGGTAAATAACTCCAGTTCATCTGCAAGAGGTAGGTAGTAGGGTTCATCTATCAACGAATACCCTTCTACTTGTGGCGCTATCGTTTTCTCGTTTTTGCCACTATTTTTATCCAGCATCATTCTCCTGTCCACTTAGGGTCACGCTTTTCAAGGAAGGCACTCACTCCTTCCCGATAATCCAACTGCTTGCTCATCGCCAACAACAACCGCTCACTCTCCCGGACCGCTTCACCAACATCACGATGTTGATCGGCATAAATCTGCCATTTGGTTTCACGCAAAGAAGCAGGAGAAACGGTGTTTTTCATTTTCCTCGCATAGCGATAGGTCTCTTCCAACAGGCGATCCTGGTCGTAAATTTTATTAACAAGCCCCAGTTCAAGCGCTTCATCGGTTGTAAAAACCCGGCTGGTCAACAACAGATCATTCGCTCTCGGCAGACCAATCAATCGCGGCAGCAACCAGGACAAACCATATTCCGCCGGGAAATTCAGCTTGCCATGGGCAGTGGTCATTTTAACGCCGGGTACAGCGAAGCGAATGTCCGCAAAACAGGCGAGCACCAACCCGACACCAGCGGCTGGTCCATTGATCGCAGCAATAACAGGTTTTTCCAGGCCAAAGTGGTAGGCAAAACTGGCATCAAATTCTTTGCGAATGCCAAACCCCGGTTCGGCCAAAGCATCTGGTGTTCCGGGATCATAACCGCCCTTTTCAACATGCCCCTCAAGTGCCTTGCTGTCAGCACCAACACAAAAACCACGACCTGCACCTGTCACCACAATAACCCGGACATCGCCATCCTTGTTTGCCTTGTCCAGTACCCACCGGTATTCCGTATGCATTCGTCCAGTCCATGCATTCATTCGATGAGGCCGGTTTAGGGTGATGGTGGCGATGTTATCTTCCACCTGATACAAAATGGTTTTAAGTTCCATCGTTATCTTCGCTACACGCTGCTCTGTCTGGAACGAATAATCTATCACAGATCCTGCATCAGAATCGGGCAACAGTCTTGTGAATAAACAAGGTGCTATTTTACTGATGCTTGTATTGATACGCTCTGACCC
>CAZAZB010000699.1:0-1514 GCA_964489485.1 uncultured Pseudomonadales bacterium
TGACCTGCCTGTCGGGTGGAGTCTTCAACTGGGTAGTTTCAAAACACAGGCAAACGCCACTCGATTGAGAGCAGAGCTACGAGCGAATGAGTACAATGCCTATATCATTCATGCGAAAACCGGTGAGGGTGAGACCTGGCGTGTGTTGATTGGTCCCATGCTAAAAAAGAGTGCGCTAACAGAGATTGCCGTTAAGGTTAAGGATAAGTTTAAGTTGGATAGTCAGATCGTGAGATACCGTATTGAGGATGATGCAGGCCAGTTGGGTGGATAAATTGTTGGATAAGTTATTGGGCAAGTTCAGGGACAAGTTCTTGGGAAAGAATCAATGAGTTCACCCGTGTCTGCATTTGAAATCATTGATTGGGTCATTCTAGCGGTGCTGTTGTTGTCAACACTCATAGGGCTTGCACGCGGATTCGTCAAGGAAGCGCTTTCACTCGCAACCTGGCTGGCGGCATTGATTGTCTCCAGATTATTTGCTGGACAGGTGTCAACGCTGTTGATTGATTATATATCGGAGCCGACCCTTAGATTAGGTGCGGCCTATGCCATTTTGGTTGTCGGCACATTGATTGTAGGGGGCCTCATCAATCGATTGGTTTGTGAGCTGGTACGACTCAGTGGTCTCGGCGGTGCAGATAAATTCCTTGGTATGTTCTTCGGTTTTGGCAGGGGAGGCATTGTCGTATTGTTGGTCATTGCCGGGCTTTACTATCTGGTTCCCGTCGAAGATGAATCCTGGTGGAATCAATCCAAATTGGTTCCACATGTTGTCAGGATGGTGGAGTGGCTTGGCCCCTTGCTCTGGGAACAGGGTGAGCAATTGTTAGAAGCAGCAGTGTCTGTTAGATCTGTAACAACTGTAGGGGTGAGCTAAGCATGTGCGGTATCGTTGGAATGGTGAGCACGAAGGAAGTTCGATATGACCTTTATGATGCCTTAACGGTGCTGCAGCACCGGGGTCAAGATGCAGCGGGCATTGTGACTTGCGAGGGTGATAAACTTCATTTAAGAAAGCACAATGGCCTGGTTGGGGATGTATTCAGGCAGACCCACATGGATGGTTTGATCGGGAACATGGGCATAGGTCATGTTCGTTACCCTACCGCCGGTTCATCGAGTTCAGCGGAAGCGCAACCCATGTACGTCAATTCACCCTTCGGTATTTGTCTTGCCCATAATGGCAACCTGACCAATGACGATGAACTCAATGAAGACTTGTTTCGTTCAGATCGTCGCCATATCAACACCAGTTCAGATTCTGAAGTTCTACTGAATGTATTTGCGCACGAATTGCAGAATACTGCCGGTTTACGACCGTCAGCCAATGATATTTTCACGGCGATCAGTAAAGTTCATGAACGTTCAATAGGCGCCTACGCCGTGGTCGCATTAATTACAGGCTACGGCATCGTGGGGTTCAGGGACCCTTTTGGAATACGGCCTATTGTCTACGGAAAAAGAGAGACCCCAAGGGGTACTGAATACATGATGGCGTCTGAAAGTGTTGC